>JAYUAV010000566.1:0-5643 GCA_043741175.1 Verrucomicrobiota bacterium | reverse complement strand
GGCTTTACGGCCTGTTCACGTCCAAAGCCGGTCGCAGACCGGCGCTCCACTCTGTTGCCGATTCAAGCTGCGTGTGAAATATGCGGTCTTTAGGAGTATTCATTGTCCCCCGCTGATACCTCAATTGAGGTATTGGTGCGGAGGAAACACCTGCTAGGGTAATTCCAGTCCATCACTAAACCGCGTTCATTCAGCGTTTGAATTAAGTGACGCGTATAAACAATGGAAATAAAAAACCAGTCAGTCGTTAGAAGACCAGATCGAACACACACGAAACCCAAACATCCAAAATCATGAAAAGATACACACCATTGATAGCCGCCAGCCTGATGCTGGCTGCTTTCGCGCCGTTGCAAACGCGCGCCGCAGTCAACACTTGGCTAAACACCTCAGCCGATTCTCTCTGGAACACAAACAGCGTGAACTGGACTGCGCCGACAATCTGGGCTGATGGAGACGACGCGATCTTTGGTGCGACTGGCGCGGGCGCGGTGAGCCTCAGCACTCCGATTTCAGCCCACAACATCACTGTCAGCTCCGCAGACTACACGTTCGCTTCTTCAGGTGGTAACACTCTGACTCTGAGCGGCGCGACCCCGACCATCAGCATCGGCACTTCCAATGTCGTGCTTGCCCTAAGCCTTCAAGGTACTAGCGGCCTGACAGTTCAAGGAACGTCACCCACCAACAAGCTGACTCTTAAAAGTGATGGTGGCTTTGGTCTGCCCAATCAATACACGGGCGGCACCTTCGTTCAAAGCGGCACGCTGATACTTCAGGCAAGCCCAGTCCCGGCCATTCGCAGCATTGACCAACTGGATGCCGGAGCGACCGTGCGTTATTTCAACGACACCGACGGCGTGAACAACATCAGAACTCCCAACGGACAAATTCTCCTGACCGGCCAAATCAACATGACCGGCGGCACGTTGGACCTCGCTGGCGATGACAACCAGAACCAAGTTCCAGTGCCGTCTGGCACGGGCAAGATACTGAACAGTTCCGTGTACTCTCGTGCCGTTCTGAAAATGGAAGGCAATGGCACCACGAAAACATTCTCCGGCGTCATTGCGGATGGCGGTGAGGTCACCAACAGCATCGTCTCAGGAAAAGTATCCCATCGGTTGGACATTGATTTCGCTGGTAGCACGGGCACGTTTGTGCTGGCGGGTGCCAACACCTACTCGGGTTCAACACGAAGCGGCGGTGCTAACAGAATCTTTCAACTCAGCGGTGCCGGGACATTGGGCATCCCCACAGACAGGTCACCTGCGATTGGAGTGCGGATCAACGGTGCTGACGGCGACCCGATCGGAATTGATCTCAATGGCACAAGCCAACGCATCAGCGGCATGGGCGGCAATGGTGGTCGCCTTGGAAACACGGCTGCGGCCACGACCTCGGTTCTGACCGTGGGCAAAGTAGATGGCTCTTTTGACACAGGCACGCCCAGTTGGCCCGGCAAGTTGGTGGACGGTGGCGGCACTCTCGCGCTCATCAAAGTGGGAACAAACACCCAAGCCTTCGGTGGATCGGGCCACACCTACAGTGGTGATACGACCGTCAGCAACGGCATCCTAGCCTACACCACGGTAACAGCCATCAGCCCGAACAGCATCATCCGCCTCTACACAAGCGCGGGGAACTTGGGTCTGAGTTACTCTGGCACCGCTCCCGTGAAGGGGCTCGCCATCAACGGCGTTCAAATGCCCAACGGCATTTACGGGTCTTCGACGCCCCCTATCGCATCAACGGGTTTCATCCGGGTTACTGGATCGAACGCCCCGCCTACACTGAGCTTTGCCCCGTCAGGTGGCAACCTCAACTTCAGTTGGCCAGGCGGCGTGGGCACCTTCAAGCTCCAAGCCCAGACCAACACAGCGAACGTCGGCATCACGGGTGTCTGGTTTGATTATCCCGGTGGCGGCAGCAACCCAGTAAGTGTGCCGATGGATTCGGCCAACCCGACCGTGTTCTTCCGTTTGGCACCGTTACCTTGAAGTCTTAAACACTGGCGGGGAGTGTCGTGAACCGGCACTCTCCGCCTTCAACGAGAATAACTTTCACACTTGATGTCCGACCAGACCATCGTTTAATCAAAGTTCATTCCTTAAAAGTATTTTGTAATAACCGAACCGCTCTATGAACAGAAACAGTTCTCAAAAACCCGCCAGCACCCACGGTTTCACTCTGATTGAACTGCTGGTGGTGATTGCAATCATCGCAATTCTTGCGGCCATGTTGTTGCCCGCCTTGGCCAAGGCCAAGACCAAGACCCAGGGCATCGTGTGCATGAACAACGCGCGCCAAATGATGCTCGCGGCGAAAATGTATCCTGATGATAACGGTGACTTGTTGCTCTCTGGAGGATCTCCTCCCACGCCAAATCGGGTTAGATGGGTTGAGGGCAATCTGGATTTCGACGGATTTAATGTCAGCAACTACGACGTTCAGCAGGACCTTGCCAAAAGCCCGCTTTCAAAATATCTCGCCAACAATTTTGCTGTTTGGAAATGTCCGGCGGATCAAGCTACCACCTTTAGAGCGGGAGTGAGAACACCCCGCGTGCGCAGCATCTCGATGAGTCAGGCATTTGGTAACGGGGGCTGGCTGCCAAAGGAGAACTATCGAGTTTTTGGCAAGGGTGCTGATGTCTTGCAGCCCGTCAAAACCTTTGTGTTCGTGGATGAACATCCAGACAGCATCAACGACGGTGACTTTGCCGTGCAAATGGCGACCCCGACTGACACCACTGCGAAGATCATTGATTTCCCGGCGAGCTACCACAACGGCGCGTGCGGCTTTACGTTCTTTGATGGCCACGCGGAAATCCACAAATGGCTCGGATCAAGAATCAAGGCGAAGGTTCAATACAACAACATACTCAACCTCAATGTGGATGCGGGCGATTCTGTGGAGGATGTCAAATGGATGTCGGGCGTGACGTCTCAGCTTAAATAGAATGCTAAGTGCCGCACAGAGAGTTTCCGCGTCCGAGAGTATTGGAGTTTGAAATGTTGGGGATGGGAAACCTAGCGGTAGGCGGCACGGTGCGAATCCACACAGTGATAAACTTGTTACTGACGAGGACAATTCATCCATGCGAACAACAATCTTCTCGCTGCTGACAGCGTTGACATTGTTCAGCCTTGCGACAACGGCGGACGAAACCCGGGGAAATCTGCCCATCAAGGAGGTGACTCCATCCAGTTCCACACCGATGAATACGCTGACGGAATCGGAGAAGGCCGCCGGCTGGCGTTTGCTCTGGGATGGCCGAACGACTGACGGTTGGCGCGGCGCGCGGGCAGATACCTTTCCAACTAGAGGTTGGAAAATCTCGGACGGCGTGCTGATCGAGCATGGCAGCAGTGAAGACGCGGACAAGGACGGCGGCGACATCGTCACCCGTGAACGTTTCTCCAACTTTGAACTCGTGGCCGACTTCAAGATCACTCCCGGCGCGAACAGCGGGATCAAGTATTTCGTCCAGTCGAACCGCGACCAGAACAGTAAGGCTGATGAACGTCCGACCGTTGGCTACGAGTTCCAGATTCTTGACGACGAACGTCACCCGGATGCCAAGCTGGGACGCGATGGCAACCGCAAACTTGGCTCGCTCTACGATCTCCTCCCGGCGTCCACCGACAAGAAACCCAATGCCGTCGGGGAATGGAACACAGCGCGAGTTGTCGTCCGGGGAAATCACATCGAACACTGGCTCAACGGGCAGCAGGTGCTGGCCTACGATCGTGATTCAGCGGCATTTCGCGCCAGCTTGAAGCAGAGCAAATTTGAAAACATCGCCGGCTTCGGCGCATGGACAGACGGTCACATCCTGCTGCAAGACCACGGCAATCAGGTGTGTTATCGCAACCTCAAGCTCCGCGTGCTGGCAGTGAACTGACATGAACCAATTTACCCGGCGCGGATTTCTAAAATCTTCCATCACCAGCGTCATCGGCATCGGCGTCTCGCCAAACCTAATTTCCGGCTCACTGTTTGGCGCGACGACGCCGAACAAACGCATCCAAGTCGCCCACATCGGTTGCGGCCGGATGGGTCGCGGAGACATGCGAGGCGTCATCGAACATCCGATGGCCCGTGTCGTTGCGGTTTGCGATTTAGACTCGAAACGCGCGTCCGCCGCGCAGGAGCTTGCCGTCGAGTATTACCAAAAGCAGGGCGAGTCCAAAGTCACCGTTCAGTCTTACCACGATTACCGCGAGGTTCTGGCCCGCCGCGACATTGACGCCGTGGTGGTGAGCACGCCGGATCATTGGCACGCGCAGGTCGCCATCGAAGCGGCGTTGGCGGGCAAGCATCTCTACGTACAAAAACCAGTGACCTACAACATCGCCGAGTCCATCGCCTTGCGGGCCGCTGTGCAGGCGAAGCGGGTTATTCTGCAAACCGGTTCGCAGCAACGCTCCGAAAATCCTTACGCCGCGTTTCGTCCCGCCAGCGAGGCCGTGCGCAATGGCCGGCTCGGCCAGCTCAAGACCATCAAGATCGGCGTTGGCCTCGACAATCCCAGCGGCAAACCGCCCGTGCCGATGACCGTCCCTCAGAACCTGGATTATGAACGCTGGCTCGGCTGCGCGCCCGAGCAGCCCTACATGGAGATGCGCGGGCATCCGCAGCGAGACACGGGCCGGCCCGGCTGGATCACCACCGAGGATTTTGGACTGGGGATGATCACCAACTGGGGCGCGCACCACATGGACATTGCCCAATGGGCCATGGGACAGGAACTCGGCGGCCCGAAAACCATCGAAGCCCAGGCGGACTTCATGACGAACGATGTGTGGACGGTTCATCATCATTACCACGTCGAGATGCTTTACCCCGGCGGCGTGCAAGTCATCCTCGACGACAAATTCGAGAACGGCCTGCGCTTCGAAGGCAGCGAAGGCTGGATTTTTTGCCGGCGGAGCGCGGAAAAAGTCACCGCCAGCGATCCGAACGTGGCTTCGGAAAAAACCGGCCCGCTCCGCGCGAGTGATCCCAAACTGCTGTCGCTGCTGGACACCCACGCCACCCGCTGGATGCCGAGCAGCAACCATTATTTCAACTGGCTCGAAGCCATCGTGGCAAACCGCCAGCCCATCGCCCCCATCGAGCAATCCGCCCGCAGCCTCCAAGCCTGCGCCACCGCGTGGATCGGCATGAAACTCAAACGCAAACTGACTTGGGACTTCGCCACAGAATCCTTCGTTGGTGATGACGAGGCCAATGCGCTCCGCAGCCGCGAGCCGCGCAAAGCGGAATACGATTTCCGCATCGCGATGAAAAAAGCAGGGTTGACCTAGGGCGGCTGTGTCTTTGTGAAAGACCGGTCAAGCAAGCACGGAAATGGAAGCAGTTACCAACACAGGCAAGTAATGGTTGATGACTGGGTGACACTAATCCCGCTGCGATGTTCGAGTCTTGCTTATTCCCGCAGAATATCACGCAGATGGCGGACGAGACGGTGCGACCTATGAACTCCAACGCCGTTGCAACTTGAGGTAATATTTCCATGCTTCGAACAACTCGACTCACATTGGTTGGGCTCGTCGTATGTAGCAGCGTCGTCGCCTCTTCGAGTGCGGAGTTGCGGGAGTCGCGCTATCACGAACCTTATCCCGTAGCGGCCTCCAA
>JAYUAV010000565.1:0-1610 GCA_043741175.1 Verrucomicrobiota bacterium | reverse complement strand
CCACTGCGCGATCACGCCGGGCGGAGTCACGTTCACAGTCAGAACCGCCACGGCACTGGTCACGCTGCCCGCGTAATTGGTGACGACAACAGTGTAATTTCCCGCGTCAACGGTCTGCGCGTTGGTGCGCGTGTAGAAACTTGCGGTCGCACCGGGAATGTTTGTGCCCGCGAATCTCCATTGGTAATTCAAAGGTGTTCCACCGGCAGCCGTGACGTTGAAGGCCGCATTCGCGCCAAGGTTGACGGAAAGACTTTGCGGCTGGCTGCTGATCAAAGGCGCGGCGTTCACGGTCAGCGTCGCGACGGAACTGGTGATGCTGCCAAACGAGTTGGTGATGACCACGGTGTAATCGCCGCCGTTTGCGGGCTGAATGTTCGTGATTGAATAACCGGTATTGGTCGCACCGCTGAGGTTCGTGCCGAAGAGCCGCCATTGATACGTGAGCGGTGCGGTGCCGTTGGCTGTGACGGAGAAGCTGATGTTCGCGCCGATGGTATTGGTCTGGCTGAGGGGTTGCGCGGTGATGGCGGGCGGATCGTTGACCGGAGCGGAGTTGGTCGGGATCAGAAAGTCTTTGAGCACCGCCATGTGCTGCATTCCCGTGACGTGTGAATCGCCAGATTGAACAGGGGTGACGGATGCGAGGGTATAGTTGTTGGCATAAACGGTGGAATCAAACACCAGCCCTTTCGCAAACGTCTGCGGGCCGACGATGAGCGGGGTCAGCCGGTTCGTCATCGAAAAACTTGGGAGCAGATAATCATACGGGTTGTTGCGCGGTTCGCTCGTGTCGGAGTTGCCACCGGAGGCCAGGTCGGTGGGAATCGGATTGTCGCTCAGGAAAGTTCCGAAAGTGTTCATGCACGTTTCGGTTCGGGAAGTGGTATTGAAATCTCCACCCACGATGATCCACGCGTTGCTTGGCCAATTCGCCGACTCAATGAGCGATTTGAGATTGGTGGCTTCGATTGCGCGAGAGGACGGGCCACCGTTACCATGCAAGTGGACACTCACCACATAGACATCGTTCGTCCCCGGCAAATCAATCTGCGCCCATACAAATCCGCGATCCGGCACCTGCACATCGGTCCAGAAACCTGCGTTTAAAATCGGATACCGACTGACGACGCCATTGGGGATGCCGCTGTTCGGCTCGCAATAAAAATTGAAGCTTGGACCAAACGCCGAGTCCACGAGAGTGCGCAGCGTGTTCGAGTCGGAGTTTCCGGACACCTGAAATTCCTGTATGGCGACGATGTCCGGTTGGAGTCCTTGAAAAATACGGATGCCCGGAGCCTCGTAACTCTGCTGGGTTCCAGATGAGATATTGGCGGCCATGATGCGGACGCGCGCGTTTTGCGCCAGAGCTGTCTGGACGGAAAGGAAGCAGGCACCAACGGTGACGATGATGCCGAGAGCGAAAGGAACGACTTTGGTTTTCACAGGTATTATTTGACGCCAAGTATCTAATCGAAAAAGAGAGATTATTCAACCTGCAATTCCCGTGGCTGGGTGCGATGGGTGTGATTGGAACTGCCGCTCAAAGCTGGAGATGCGAGCGAGTAGATATGGAGCGCGGCGACTTGTCGCCGCTTTTCCTGAGCGAC
>JAYUAV010000564.1:0-2188 GCA_043741175.1 Verrucomicrobiota bacterium | reverse complement strand
GGACAAGCTCACGCCCGACCTCGTGTTCCGCGATCCTTACGTGCTGGATTTTCTGGGACTGAAGGACACCTACGCGGAGAAGGATTTGGAGGCGGCCATCTTGCGCGAAATCGAGGCGTTCATCCTCGAACTCGGCACGGGCTTCGCCTTTCTCGAACGGCAGAAGCGCATCATGGTGGACAGCGAAGATCACTATCTCGACCTGCTGTTTTACCATCGCGGGCTGCGGCGACTGGTGGCGATTGACCTGAAGTTGCGCGAGTTCAAGCCCGGTGACAAAGGCCAGATGGAGTTCTATCTGCGCTGGCTCGACCGCCACGAGCGCAAGCCGGGCGAGGAAGCGCCCATCGGCCTGATTCTATGCGCGGGTCAGCGGCATGAGACGGTGGAGTTGCTCGACTTGGAGAAGTCCGGCATCCGCGTGTCGTCCTACTGGACGGACGTGTTGCCAAAGGAGCAGTTGCAAAAGAAACTGCACGAGGCCGTCCGCCTGGCGCGAGCGCGGCTGGCGGAGAAGTCGCAGGCGAAGACTTCACCCAAGAGAAAGAAACTACGGTGAACGTGAGGAAGGCTTCAGTTATCAAACGTTGACCGAGTTCACGGAAAAGTTTTACGCGAGTTGAATTTGAAAAGTTTTGCCCAAGTTAAACCACGTTGCCGCCAGTTGCCCATGCCCATGATCAAGGAAGACATAGCCAAGCAACTCGAGCGGTGCGGCGAAGCGCCGTTCTACACGCTCGGGCCGCTCACCACCGCTGAGGCAGCCGGTCAGAATGCCGTTTCAAAATCTGTGCGCCCGGCGTCGTTGCGGCGGAGCTTGCGGAGTCGCAACCACGACCACATCACCAGCGGCATCGGCGCGGCGATGATTGGCTGGGTGCGAGCCGCACTGGCCATTGGCTGCGCGATGCTTTGCTACGTCACGCCCAAGGAACACCTCGGCCTGCCGCAGCCTGCCCGCCAAAAGGCTCGCCATCTCGTCCGCCCATGATATTGATGCCGTGAGAAAAATGATTCGCCCATGAAGACAAACGGACACGCCCGAAAATCTGCAAAAACTCCGCCCTTTGTGTTGCGCGCGGAACGCGCGTTGCGCCGTGCGGCCAAGAACGTCCAGGCGCAGAGCCGTGCCCTGAAGCTTCCAGTGGTGGTCTGGCAGGACGGCAAAGTGGTTGAGAAGCCAGCGTGAGTTCGATGGGCAATGCCCCGAACTCCCATCCCGTCGAGTCCGCCGGGATTTGGATTCAGGCACTCACCGAAGATTTGGGCAACATGAAGACCAACAATGCAGACTTGTCCCCTCTACAACGCGACGTGTTGCTGGCCGCGTTGAAAGGTCGGTTTGAAGGGAACATGGCCCGTCACCCAGGTTTGGTGTGGGCCAAGGTGCTGGCGCGATTGGAAGCCAATCCGGACAAGGTGTGGTCGCTCGCGGAAATGGAACGCACCGACGGTGAACCGGATGTGGTGGGGGTAAAGTCGGGCGAATTCGTGTTCATGGATTGCGCGCTGGAAAGTCCCGCCGGCCAGCGCAGCGTCTGTTGCGACTGCGCAGGCCTGGATGTCGTCAACACAACGCGGAGCAACCTCTTCGGCTGGCGCGGCCAGTTCACGCCAGAGTTCGTCGCGTAGGCCATGCAAAACGAACTCGACATCGTCCGCGACGTTTCCGCCCGGTTGGAGCGGGGTAGTCTCGCCTACATGCTCACCGGTTCGATGGCGATGAATTACTACGCGCAGCCGCGCATGACCCGCGACATCGACCTCGTCATCGCACTCGCGCCGCCGGACACCGATGTGATCGTGCGCCTGTTCACACCCGACTACTACGTTTCGCGCGAAGCCGTCAGCAGTTCCATCGCACACGAATCCCTCTTCAACCTCATCCACCAGGAAAGTGTCATCAAAGTGGACTGCATCGTCCGCAAGAACTCGCCGTATCGCCTCGCCGAATTTGAGCGCCGCCAGCGCATCACCATCGAGGATTTCTCCACCTGGATCGCGAGCAAGGAAGACCTCATCATCTCCAAGCTCTGGTGGGCGAAGGATTCCCATTCCGAACAGCAACTCCGCGACGTGAAAAACCTCGTCGCCACCGGCTGCGACACCGCCTACATCGCGCGCTGGACGCGCGAGCTGGGGCTGCTTAACCTGTGGCAGGAATGCAACCCATGACCGACACCTCCCC
>JAYUAV010000563.1:0-8677 GCA_043741175.1 Verrucomicrobiota bacterium | reverse complement strand
GTCCATCCTTGTGGGCGTGCGCGCCGCGCCTGGACGAGACGCCAGCGCGCTCGCTTACACTTGGGAAAGGGAAGTGACGTTCGAGCACATCACTCAAATCGTTCACGAACGCGGCCAGCAAATCCGCCAAGACGAATTGAAGCCGGACGGCTGGCAACTCGAATCTCCCGCCGTGTTCCGGCTTTTGGAAAAACTCCGACGTGTCGGAAAGCCGCTCGGCGAATACGTCAACGGACGATTTTACTACGGCATCAAGACCGGCTTGAACGAGGCGTTCGTCGTTGACCGCGCGACGCACGACCGGCTGATTCGTGAACACAAATCTTCCGCAGAAATTCTCAAACCATTTTTGCGCGGGCGCGACGTGAAACGCTGGCGCACGGAATTTGCCGAGCAGTATCTCATCAAGATTGAGTCATCGGAAAACAAAGACCATCCGTGGTCGGACAAACGCCCAAAGGAAGCCGAGGAAATCTTTGCCAAGACTTATCCTGCCATTTACGCGCGCTTCGAGGAATTCCGCGCTGCTCTGAAGAAGCGGGATGACCAAGGTAAGTTCTTTTGGGAACTTCGCTCGTGCATTTACTGGCAGGAGTTCGAGCAGCCGAAGATTGTGATTCCGGCAATCACGAGCGATGTCGAGTATGCAGCCGATTACGAGAAGCATTTTTCCAACGACAAGACTTCCATCTGCGTTACGAGCGAACCGAATTATCTGCTTGGTTTGTTGAATTCAAAAGTTCTCTGGTGGTTCATCCGTCAAACGGCAGCGAGCAAGCAAGGCGGCTTTTACGAATTCAAGCCGATGTATGT
The DNA here is from genome assembly GCA_043741175.1 of Verrucomicrobiota bacterium. Lineage (GTDB taxonomy): Bacteria > Verrucomicrobiota > Verrucomicrobiia > Limisphaerales > JADLHS01 > JADLHS01. Next base: position 7,864 of record JAYUAV010000563.1, on the reverse strand, counting down.
TTCTGTATTGCCCATTCCCGCCGTGCCGAGCGAGCAACAAAAGCCGGTGGAGCGATTGGTGGAGCGGATCTTGTCGGCCAAGCAGCGCGACGCCGGAGCGGACGTGAGCGCGTTGGAGCGGGAGATAGACGAGTTGGTGTATGCGCTCTACGGCCTGACCCCGGAAGAAAAAGCCCTCGTGCAAGCCGCCGCCAAATGAAAAGGCGCGCGGCGTTCACGCCGCTTCACCGTCCGAACTGCGAACGACCTCCGGTTTTTCCACGCGCCCTAGAACGTCGCACGTTGAAGCGGCATAAATGCCGCGCTCCCGTTATGGCAGAAACAAATCGGCGGACACGCTGAAATGTCTGGCCAGCGTGCGGACATGCGTAAGCGTCAATTGCCGTTCGCCGCGCAGGATCATCGCGCCGAGCGTGCGGTGAACGTCGAGTAGTCGCGCCAGGTCCGCCGCGCTCATGTCGTGCGCGTCCAACAGGTGTTGCAAGGCGTCCAGCGCGGTGACTTTGGACGTGTCGAGTTGCGCGTGCTCCTTTTCGTAATCTTCAATCAGCCGGCAGAGCAGGTCAAAATAGTCCGTCTGGTCCGCGGTCAGCTTGTGTCCGGCCATGGCGTCGGTGATTTCCGCCACGTTCTCGAAATCCACCTTGTCATGGAGGGGACGCGGCGTGAGCAGCCGGCACAGGCCGGCGTAGTCTTTGGGCAGGCGGGCAAATTCGATTTTCGTTCGGGTCGTTTTCATAATGTTTCTTTCCAGCGGTCTTTGCTGTATTCGGCGTGCGTCATGAAGCGCAGGGTATAGACGATCTGGCGGTTGAAATGCGCCGCAGCAATCAGGCGGTAGTCATTCCGGCGGATGTTGAAAACCAACACGATCCGTCCGCTGCGGACTTTCACGGTGTCCGTGTCCGGGTAACTGCGCCGCACGTCCACCAGATGACGCCACGTTGCCGCCTTGACCGTCTTGCGCCAAACGTCCAAGTGACGCGCCGCAGGGGGATGTTCCCGCCCTGCCGCCACCAGAAACGCTTCCATGATGATGCGCACGCAGACAATTTGTATTCACCTGCTGGGCTTGTCAAACCTGAATAAGCGCCGTTGGACGAGTTGGTGTCTGCGCTCCACGGCCTGACCCCGGAAGAAAAAGCCCTCGTGCAAGCCGCCGCCAAATGAATCCGCGTTCATCTGCGTTATCTGCGTTATCTGCGTTAAATAAAAAAACTTCGACACCTCACCCTCAATCCCTCTCCCCGTTCGAGGCGGAGAGGGAGGAGCTTTGCGTTCCTTGCGTTCTTTCGCGGCGATGGTTTCGCGTTTCGTGGTGAAACAGCCGCACCCAATACCGGCACTCCGGTTATTTACCCGATGAACGCCTTGTGAACCGCCTTGATCGCCTGCTCACCCTTCGCGAGGTCAATCGTCACAGAGATTTTGATTTCGCTCGTGGAGATCATGCCGATGTTCACGCTCTCGTTCGGGAAGATGTTTTCCCAACTCCGAGGCGACCTTCCCCGGCGTTTTCCATCAGGCGGATTCAACTTTTATCGGATGATTGTTTAGTACACCCTTCTTCCATTGGCTCTGCGACCCATGGCTGCAAAGTCAGTTGAAGTGTTAATTCCGGCCAATCGTCATGTCCGCCAACTCGAATCCATCTCCACCCTCCACGGGTGGCACTCCCACTCTGGTGGTCAGTCCGGCCACGCATAAGAACCGCGCGTGGCGGGTGTTTGTGTTCTTCTCGGTAGCAGTGTTGTTGACCGGCGTGGTGTCGGTGATCTTCGCAGACCTTTTATGGCGCACGGGTTGGTCGCCCTCGCGGACGGTGTTGCTGGTGCTGTTCGTGATTTTGTTTTTCTTGGCGGCGGTGGGTTGTACGCACGGCATCTTTGGTTTCTTCCTGCGTCGGATGGGCGAAAAATCCAACATCGCCCGGCTCAAGGAATATCGCGCTCAGGATATTTCCGGGACGAGCACGGCGTTGGTGTTCCCGATCTACAACGAAAACGTGGTGCGTGTGTTGGAAGGATTACGCGCCACGTATGAATCGTTGAAGAAGACAGGGCAACTGGAGCGGTTCGACTTTTTCATCCTGAGCGATTCGACTGATCCTGAGAAGTGGATCGAGGAGGAGCGACGTTGGTCGGAACTCGTGCGCGACCTGAATGCGCTGGGCCGGATTTATTATCGCCGTCGCGTGATCAACGAGAACAAGAAGAGCGGCAACGTGCGGGATTTCCTGAACGCGTGGGGGCGACGCTATCGCTACTTTGTTTGCTTCGATGCGGACAGCGTGATGCGCGGAGAGACGCTGGTTGACTTGGTGAAGTTGATGGAAGTGCATCCTGATGTGGGCTTGATCCAGACGTTGCCAGCGCTGATGAACGCGGAGTCGTTGTTCGGTCGCATCCAGCAGTTCGCGAATCGTTTCTACGCGCCGGTGTTCATCACGGGATTAAACTTCTGGGCGCAAAGCTTCGGCAATTACTGGGGGCACAACGCCATCATCCGCACTGAACCGTTCATGCACTATTGCGATCTGCCGCAATTGCCCGGGCGCAAACCCTTTGGCGGACACATCCTTAGTCACGACTTTGTGGAGGCGGCGTTGATGCTCAAGGAGAATTGGCAGGTGTGGTTCGCCTACGAAATGGAAGGCAGCTACGAGGAAGCACCGCAGGGCTTGATTGAGAACGCGCAACGCGACCGGCGTTGGTGTCAGGGTAATCTGCAACACGGAATGCTCCTCTTCGCGAAAGGACTGCGCGGTGTGAGTCGCATTCATCTGACGCTTGGAATCTTTGGCTACTTGAGCGGCCCGTTGTGGCTCGCGTTCTTGCTCACGTTCAGTTGGATTCGATGGACGGATTTGCTCAGTGAACTCACTCAATTACCGACGAGAGGTTTCTTCCCGTATCTGAATCTGCCTGCCACGGCGCACGCTTTCTTCGTGTTCACCATCTGCATGACGGTGATCATGCTGCCGAAAGTGTTGGCACTGGCAGACCTCGCGTTGGATACGGAACGTCGGCGCGCTTTCGGCGGACTTGCCCGCACGACGTTGAGTGTGATCGGCGAAACTATTTTCTCCACACTCCACGCGCCGCTACAAATGCTGTGGCACACGCGCTTCGTCATCACGATCATACTCGGCATGGGCGTGGGTTGGGGCGCGCAAAACCGCGACGCTGACGGCACGGAATGGAGTTACGCCATCCGCCGTCAATGGGGTCACGTCCTCGTCGGCGCAATCTGGGGCGGGCTGGTGTTTTGGTTGGACGAGATCACGTTCTGGTGGTTCTTGCCGGTGCTGGCGGGAATGTATCTTTCCATTCCACTGAGTGTGTTGACCAGCCGCAGTTGTTGGGGGCAGCGCGCAAAACAATCTGGTTTGTTTCTCGTGCCGGAGGAAGTTTCGCCATCGGCAGAGATCGTCTCGTTGCGATTACGCATGGCGGAGATGGCGATGGCTGGCGAAACCTCACCGCGTCCTGCGAACTCCGGTCTCGCCGATGTCGTTCTCAACCCTTACGTCAACGCCGTTCACGTCTCACTCCTGCGCGAAAATCGGTTGAACCCAGGTCATACCGAGGCGTTGGCCAAGATGGGAGTGGGCGCAGACGCCGTACGCGTATTAGGCGAAAAACTGCTGGCCGCTGGCCCCGATTCTCTCACCGCGCAGCAGAAGCTCCTGGTTTTGAGCGACGCCAACACCATGTCCTGGCTGCATCGGCACGCGTGGTTGCGACCCAACGAAACATTTTCACCGTGGTGGCAACAGGCATTCAAAAGCTCCTGCCGTTAAACCTGGACTCTGAATTCGTGGAGTGAGTCTGAGATTCCGGGTTTGGTCTGCAAGGCTTTTTTGAAATCTTCACATCAGCATGTTCGACTCCTCACGTCGTCGCCTACGGGCGAAGGCGTTTCCATCATGTCTTACGTCGTCGAACGGAATAGAGCAGCAAAAATCCACTGACCGCCACACAACTCCACCCGAACCAATCCCCGTGCTGATTGTAAAAAGTTCGCGTGCGTGAACCGTGGTTTGCGATAGGTATTTCCCATGTCACAACACCTGCCGCGTATTCATTTCCATTCCTATCGCGCAAGATTTCGCGCAAGCGTCCATGTTCGTCCACCCAGCACGTCACGCCGGTGTTGCAACAGCGGAGCAGGGGAATGCCATTCTCCACGGCACGAAACGCGGCACTCGACAAGTGTTGCCACTGCGATGCCTTCTCGCCGAACCAACCGTCGTTGGTCAGGTTCACCATGAAATCTGTTTCTCCATCCACATGATCGCGGACGTGATGCGGGAACGTGTCTTCAAAACAGATGAGCGGTGCGGCTTTGACTTTGCCTATCTGGAATTGGTTGATGCGTTTCCCCGAAGTGTAACTGCCGGTGATGGGCGTGAACCATTTTATGAAGGGCAGGGCATCCACCAGCGGAACATATTCGCCGAAGATGACTAGCTGACGCTTGTGGTAACTGGCGGCGAATTGCCCGGCGGGATTGAAGAGATACGCTGCGTTGAAAATATCGTAGCGACTGTCTTGCGTCGGATTGATTTTCTCCGCCACGTCGTCCGCGTTGAACATCATCCAGACAGCGTGGCGCTGGATCAGGTTGGTGATCGCAGTGAAAGTTTCATCCGTCAGTTCAGGCAGCGCGGCTTCCGGCCAGAGGAGCAGATCGGTTTTATTGGTCAACGCGGCTTCGGTGAGTGCGAGCAGTTGGTTGAAGCGATTCGTGTTCGCTGATGAATCCCAGATCATCGTTTGCGGGACGGCGGGTTGGATGAAGGTCACCCGGATAGAGTCAGTCGCATCCGTGGCGTGGCGTATCCGGGACATTCCACTGACGAACAATCCGATGACGACAACCACGGGCAAGATCATATCGCTCATCCAAACGTAGCGCGCGGTGGGATTGCGAATCATGGCTCGCGTTGCCGAAAGCAAACTCAACGACATCCAGACGACGAGAAACGAAACGCCATAGACACCCGTGACCGATGCGATCTGGATGAGTGGCGTGAGTTGCCATTGCGAACTGCCGATGGTGTCCCATGGAAAGCCGCTCAGGAATCGCGAGCGAATCATTTCCAACGCCACCCACGCCGCCGCGCCGAGCAGCGAGCTGCGGAATCGTTGTGACCAGTTTTCATTCTTGAGTTGTCCAGCCATCAACCAGACCCACGCAGCGGGATAGATGGCGAGGAATGCACTCAATGCAACCCAACCGAGGATGGGAAAGCCTGTCACAGGAATCTCAAGCAGCCACGAAAGTGTCGGCAACCAAAAGGCGAATCCCGCCACGTAGCCGATGCGGAATGATTCGCGTAGGGATTTTCCATGCGCGCAAGCAAGCATCAACGCAGGTGCGATCCATGCGAGGCCGGCGATGTTGTAATTGGGAAACGCCGCCGCCAACACGAGTCCTGACAACGCCGCGTGGAAGTAACGATTATTCACGCGAAACTCGGCACGCCGATGTCCGTCATCAAGAGCAAGCCGGGCGGAGCTTTCAAGATTCGCGGTGCGGCGTTGACCAAGGATGCCACTGTTGCGCCGTCGCCTGCGACGCCGCCGTTGATGATCATGTTCATCGCAGGTTCGCCATCCACCTGACAGGCATCGTGCGGGTTCGGGGCTTGCAGATACATTTTGATGTCCAGCGTGATCTTCACTTCGCCGTTCACTCGACCGACTGCGAGTTGATGGATGCCGCAGCATTGGCCGCGCTTCACGCTGACGTGCGGTGTGTGAATGTCTTGCAGCGCAACCATCGCTTTCCCTGTCTCGATCAACTCATCGAGCTTCCAGCCGAGACAATGCGCGATGAGCGCGGCGGATTCTTTCAAACCGGCGTGCCCGGCTTTGCCTTCGTGGAACAGGCGTTCAAATTCTTCCGGTGCGAGGCCGCTACCGATTTTCTTCTGCAACGGCCCGCGTCGAGTTGTTGCATCCACGACACGTTGGACGTGGACAGCTTTGACGTTGCGACAAACTCCCGTGAGGCAGACGGGCAACACGTCCATGACGAAGCCGGGATTCACGCCCGTGCCGAGTACGCGCGCACCGCCAGCTTTGCAAGCGGCGTCAAGTTTGGCGGCGAGTTCAGGCTCGCGCAGTTGCGGGAACAATAATTCCTCGCACGACGAAACCACGCTGATGCCGTGGCGCACCATCGGCTCGATCTGGGCGTACGCGGCGCGGACTTTGGAGACGGCGGTGTGGAAGATGACGTCGGGTTTGTTTATCGCGACGAGTTCGTCGAGTGACCCATAGACGGAAGCGTTGCCGACATTTTTATCGCCGATAATTTCAGCGAGTGGTTTCCCCACTTTGGCGGGATCAATGTCAATGCCGCCCACGATTTCAATCCACGGTTTGCTCGCGGCGAGCTTGAGTGTTTCAATGCCGATGGGTCCGAGGCCAAATTGTGCAACTTTGATTTTCTTCATTGGAGTAAAGTTTTGCTGGTCGAAGTGGTTTTCAAAAGTCCTAAATCGCATGACGAACATTCTCCTACGGGCGACAGCGATGGTGGAGTGCGAGGACGGCAAGAATTTGTTGCTGCGCTTTTCCAACACGCTTTTGGAATTCATGGCCGGGGTATTGATACGCGAGGGCGGGTTTTCAATCTGATTCAGGGCGCGCGAATGTTTCGGGTTAATTGTGAGATGTCCTGCCAGGTGCGGTTTAACCATCAGAGCATTTATTTATGAATCATTGCTCGATGTGCATCATCAGGGTTACAGTTCTCGTAAACCAAAACCAAAGGCCACCCATGATGACTCGAAGACAGGCAATAAAAACCACCGCGCTCGCCACGGCTGCTGTTGCCGTCGCACCCGCTGTGATCGGGCAGAACAACCCGCTTGCTGTAGCCGCAGGCGCGTTCACGCTTCCGCCGTTACCCTACGCACTCGACGCGCTTGAGCCGCACATTGATGCGCGCACGATGGAGATTCATCACGACCGCCATCACAAGGCTTACGTGGATAATTTGAACAAGGCTGTTGCCGAGTTTTCCGATCACGCAAAAAAATCTGTCGAGGACTTGCTCAAAGATTTGAATGGAGTACCTGAAAAAATCCGCACCGCCGTTCGCAATCACGGTGGCGGACATTTCAACCACTCACTCTTCTGGCAGATGATGAAGAAGGATGGCGGCGGCGAACCGAAAACAGAACTCGCCAAAGCTATCGAATCAAACTTCGGTAGCGTCGCGTCGTTCAAGGAAGGTTTTGCCAAAGCTGCGACGAGTCGGTTCGGCAGCGGTTGGGCGTGGCTCGTCGTGAACAAGGGAAAGCTGGAGATCGTTTCCACCACGAATCAGGACAGCCCGCTCATGGGATCGGCAATTGCAGGCAGTGAAGGGCAATCACTCCTCGGCCTTGATGTCTGGGAACACGCCTACTATCTGAAGTACCAGAACAAGCGCGTTGATTACGTCAGCGCGTTCTTCAACGTGATCAACTGGGATTTCGTGGCTGGCCGGTATGAGAAGCCCGAGGCGTAGAACGCCCGCAGTTCTTCACGCCGCCTTCGTCACGCCCGCGAGGTGGATGGAATCCACCAGGCCACCGCTGACCGGCTTGGTTCCACGGCGTGATCGGGTCTTTTCCGCATAGCCAAGCAGCTTGCGCTTCTTGATGATTTGCGCGACTTCCGGGGGCACCATCGTTTCCCAAGAAGCCTCACCTTCGCGGAGTCGCTTGAGCACGTCGCGTGAGAAGGTGGTCAGGCATTTCTCGTCGTAGTCGCGGATGCTTTCGATGAGCCGGTTCTCGACGAGGTAGTCGTAGAGGTGACGCAGATGGGGCGCGACGCGGAGGTTTCCCGCCGTGATGAGCGAG
>JAYUAV010000562.1:0-8307 GCA_043741175.1 Verrucomicrobiota bacterium | reverse complement strand
AATGTTTTAGAGAGCCTGGCAAACCCGACTAACTCCTTGGGTTTTGTCTATGGTTCTGGTTGGGGGACATCTGATTTGCGTGCTTCGTTTTGCGGTAATAATCTGATCTTGTCTCCGAACATTATCAATGACCCTGCTGCCTTCTGGTACGTTAACACGAACAGTCCATCGGTCGGGAATAAGACCATGAACGCAAACTTCTATGTAGAGCCCGCCGGTTCGTTGCCCGGTCAACTGGTGACTTTTTCTGGCACTGTAAATGTGGATAGTTTGCTCAGTTCCTTGAATCCAGCGGGTCAGGGATGGACGGTCGTTGCCTTCATCAAGGATTTCGCGCCCGACTATTCTGGGTCCACCGTCTCATCGACGCCAATGGTCAACGGTGCGTTTAGCATCCAACTCCAGACCGGTTTCGACCCGGCTAACCATGTGCAGTATGGTTTCACGGTGGAAGGTCCCTGTGTTTGGCCCACTGATTCGGCACTCGCAGGTTATGGTAAAGTGCAGATAGCAGCTGCCCCCGCCATCCCGCCAGTCGCGCCCACCATGACTTCGAGCTTGAGTGGCGGAAATGTTCTCCTGTCGTTCCCCACTGAAGCTTGTTTCGCCTATACGGTTCTGGTCAAAACCAACCTGTCGGATGTCACTTGGTCAACCTTGACCGCGACGAACGGCACCGGCGCAACGGCCATTGTGAGCAGGCCTGCCACCGGCGGAAGCCGTTTCTATCGTCTGTCTGTTCAGTAACCGACTGATGGCGGTTAAGCCGCGTTTAATCAATCGGGCCTGCACACCGAGTGCAGGCCCGTCTCCCAAGCGGGAATGAAAATATCCCGCTTGGAAGACGGGATGGATTTCTCGACCTAGGGTTCGGACAGCTTGAACCAACCGGATGACACGATTAATTATTTTATGGGCATAAACAGCAATATCATCGGACGCACCGCGAGCTTGGCACACTTTGGTTGTTTATGGTTGTGTCCCAATGCTGCGTATTTGCAGCGAAATGTCTGACTGAACCATAAACCAATTAGCTTTCAACGAACCAGACCGTGACACCTCAAAACATGAAACTGAAACCTCAAAAAAAAGTCAGCCAAACAGGGTTCACATTGATTGAACTGCTCGTCGTCATAGCCATCATTGCGATTCTGGCTGCCATGCTCCTGCCCGCATTGGCAAAAGCGAAAACCAAAGCGCAGGGCATCAGTTGCATGAGCAACCTGAAACAACTGCAACTGGGCTGGTTAATGTATTCTGGCGACAACGATGATAAAATTGTGCGGACTGGTGGTATGGGCGAGTTGGTTACATTTCCCAACGACCCTACCGGACAACCGGGAGGCTCAAGGTCGCAATGGGTGTTGGGCAGCATTGACACCATGGCTAATGGGGCTACGCAGCCGTTGCTTGTCAAGGGAGGGCTGCTGTACTCGTATATCAACAATCTGGAAGTTTACAAATGTCCGGCCGACCGAAAAAACTTCAACGGCATTCCCACGGTGAGGAGCATGTCCATGAATTGCTGGATGAATCCGATTAACGATTGGAATACCATTAAAGGCTACACCGGGGCCAACGCGTTGCGGGTATTCAAGAAGCAGAGCGACATCACCCGGCCTTCCCCTTCAGAATGCTGGGTAACAATTGACGAAAATCCCGACAGCATCAATGACGGCTGGTTCGTCTGTGATCCCAAGCTTGCTAACTGGCCGGATGTTCCCGCCACATATCACAACGGGGCAGGCGGTATTTCGTTTGCAGATGGCCATGCTGAGATCAAGAAATGGAGGGATAAAAACATTCTGGCCGGCAAAGTCACCCTGCCAGCACCCAAAGATCCAGCTAGTTCAGATTTAACTTGGTTGCAGGACCGTACCACTTCACTCAAGTGAGCCTGGCACGCTGATCGAAATCAGGGGCTTCATTGATAATTGGCTGTCACCAGAACTACACCGGTGGAAAAAACAAATCAAGAAAACGACCATGAACAGAATCAATAAAATGCTTCGATCTCCCGGGTGTCAACGACCCGCTTCTGCTTTGGCTTGGAGTTGCTTGATGTTTGTTTTGGCAGCAAGCGGGTACTCGACGGCGGTGGCGCAGCAGGAGGCGTCAACCAAAGTGTTGCAAACAGCGAGCGAGATACGATCCCTCACGCCAGAGCAGGCGGCAAAAGGGCTGCCGGTGCGTTTGCGCGGCGTGGCAACGTTTTGGGATCAGGGTTTATACTCACGGTTTGTGCAGGACGCCACCGCTGGCATCTACATTCAGGAAATGACCAATATGCCTAGCGTTGTGCGAGGGCAGATGGTGGAGGTCGAAGGCATCACAAGTCCGGGTGAGTATGCGCCCGTCATTGTGCCGACCCGAATCATTGTGACGGGTGACGGGCAATTGCCTGCCGCCAAAGCGGTGACGGCTGTGGAGTTGGTGGGCGGCACGGAGGACAGCCAGTTTATTGAGATCACCGGGATCGTCCGTTCTGTTCGTTACGAAGAGGAATCTGAATGTCACTTGATCGACATTGTAGTCGGGGGAGAACGGTTCACGGCCTACGCCAAGGAACTGCCCGTGGGGCAACCGGGAACACTGGTGGACAGCATCGTCAAGGTCCGGGGTGTTTGCTCCACGCAGTTCAACCGGCTTCGGCAATCGCTGGGTTTTCGTCTGCTCGTGCCGCGTCCCGGTGATCTGATCGTCGAGAAAACCGCTCCCGCCAATCCGTTCGAAACGCCATCGCAGCCAATCAGTAGTCTGTTACGCTTTACACCCACCGCGAGTTATGGTCATCGCGTGAAGATCGTGGGCACAGTCACCTGCCAAGAGGTCGGTCAAGCTGTGTTCGTTCAGGATGAAACCGAGGGATTGCTTGTGCAAACGCGCTTGCGCACGCCGCTCCGTCCCGGCGAAATCATCGAAGTACTCGGGTTTCCAGCCAAAGGTGAATACGCGCCGATATTGCAGGATGCCACCTATCGTAAGACGGGCGACGGCACTCCCTCCAAACCGGTCGAGCTTGACCTTAATGAAGTGCTTAAGGGCGCATACGACTGTCGCCTGATTAGTCTCAAAGCTAATTTGCTGGAGCGGACGCGCCGTGGTCGCGAGCAATTCCTAGTGCTCGAAAGCGGCGGGTTCACGTTTCACGCTTACTTAGGCGAGTTGGTGACAGATGCCGACTCGACGGGACTCGACCAACTTCTCAAAGGCAGTGAGTTGTCCGTCACCGGAATTTGCTTGGTTGAACGCGGGAGCGGCTGGCAGGCCGGTGAGGGATGGCGCGTGAAATCGTTTCGACTCCTGCTCCCCACACCGGGCGATATCCGGGTGATCACAGCACCGCCGTGGTGGAAGCAGCCGGACAAATTGCGGGTCGTTGGGATCATCAGCGTACTAATGTTGGCTTTCCTTGTGTTGATGGATGTGCTGCGCCGCCGCCCGAAAGGAGCAAAGATTTCGTCATGACGCCGCCCTCGCATACATCGTCTTTCAGGAGAACCGCTCGCTGTGCAAGTTTCAAGGTGAGGGCAGGCTTCACGCTCATCGAGCTGTTAGTGGTCATTGCCATCATCGCAATTCTCGCGGCCATGTTGCTGCCTGCGCTGGCGAAGGCGAAGGACAAGGCTAAGAGCATTATCTGTTTGAACAACGGCAAACAGATCGCGCTCGCCCTTTCTTTGTATGCGAGCGACAACAATGAGTACCTGCCGTCGCTCAATACGGGCACCTGGCCAGCCACCACCCCCGATTGGTGGTTCAAAATTCTCGATGCCAGCAAGTATCTCACCAGTAGCGCCACCTCGAACAACGTCTGGCGTTGCTCCGCCGTCAAAGACAGCGACATTAACGCCTCAACCGTGGCATTTTTCAGATCTCCCTGTGAAGGGTATGGCCCGCTGGAGGGCACCTCGCTCACCACCGGGATTATTCGTTACGGCATCAACTCGGACGGATCGAACTTGGGCAGTCGCAAGGTGACGGACATCAAGCGCTCCAGCCAGATTTGGATGATTGGCGACGTGGGCTATCCCAAGTCCAATTGGACCATGGATAAAATTCACCCGGCCTATAACACGGAAATCACCACCAAACAACCCAGCCCCACGCAGGGATGGGCCGTCGGCCCGTATAAACAGCCCGCCGCGCGGCACAACGCCCGGGCGATATTTTCATTTTTCGATGGTCACGTCGAAGCGTGGAAGTGGACAGACTTGCGACAAAACAAAGACGACGTCTTTGCTATCAACTCACTTTAGCTTCCGATGCAAATATTAGGACACATCATTTGGATCGCTTTCAGGGAAAACTTAGTCGGCTTTCGGAAAAGAATGACAACTAGCACTTACAACTATCGCACCTTGCTCAAGTCGCACCTGATTGCTTTGGTCATCGTGTTTGCCAGCGGTGGTTGTTTGGCACAACCCACCAGCAAGAGCAGTGTCCCAGTTAAGGTGGAGGTCCGTCAGGACGCCGGACAATGGCACCTTTATGTGGATCAAAAACCATTTTTCATCAACGGCGCGGGCGGAGAAGGTTCGCTCTCGAAACTCAAAGAGGCGGGCGGTAACTCGGTGCGCACTTGGGGAATCGATCGGCTACAGACCGTGCTTGACGAGGCCCAACAGCATGGGATCAAGGTTTGTGCTGGCATCTGGTTTCACCATGAACACGACGCTGAAGGATTCGACTACAGCAAGCCTGAGATGGTAAAGGATCAGTTGCAACAAGTGCGCCAGGCGGTGTTGCGCTTCAAAGACCATCCGGCGCTGTTGCTTTGGGGCTTAGGAAATGAGATGGAAGGAGAGTCAGGCGACAAGGTTGAGATTTGGAAAGCCGTGCAAGAGGCCGCCAAACTCACCAAAGAACTTGATCGCAATCATCCGACAATGACTGTAATTGCCGAGATCGGCGGGCGGAAAGTTGAGGGCATCAACAAGTATTGTCCTGACATCGACATCGTGGGAATCAATAGCTACGGCGGCGGTCCTTCCGTTGCAGAGCGCTATGCGAAATTGAACGGCAACAAGCCTTACATCATCACAGAATTCGGCCCGCCCGGTTTTTGGGAAGTCGGCAAGACGTCTTGGGGTGCGCCAATCGAACCGACAAGCAACGAGAAAGCCGAAGCCTACCGCCGCGCCTACCTCGGTTCTGTGTATCAAAAACCGCTCTGCCTCGGTTCATATGCTTTTCTATGGGGCAACAAACAGGAGCGCACTGCCACGTGGTTCGGCATGTTCTTGCCGGATGGCGTCAAGGTGAACACCGTGGACACGATGACCGAGCTTTGGTCAGGCAAATTGCCACTGGCTGCATGCCCCGTGATCAAGGAACTGAAAGCCGAGGGCGCAACCCAACTGCAGCCAAAGCAGACCCTAAAAATCCAGCTTGCTGCAACCGACCCCGCGCAAAAGCCCCTTCGTGTGCGTTGGGTTGTTCAACCCGAGCAGACCAAGACTTACACCGCAGGTCGGGAAGAGTTGGTGTTGGCGGAGATTCAGGCCGCGATCATTCACAGTGATGAGACTGGTTGCGAAATCATGGCTCCGAGCGAACTAGGCGGTTACCGCGTCTTCGCTTATGTTCACAGCGCGTCCGGTGCTTCCGTCGGCAATATTCCATTCCACGTCGCTTCGCCGCCACAACAAGTTTCGCAGGACACTTTGAAAGTTCAGCCTGTTGCATCCAAAAAGCAGTGAACGATGACGGTCGGGAATATCATGGCTGACAAGGGATCATCAGAGAAAACATCGAACCTGATACCACGCGTATTCGCGGGCGGGTCGCTATTGAACAATCCACAAATCCGCTCCGCTTTGATCAATCGTATGATTCGCGGCGAATCATTCGTTGGAATCGAGAACGTGAACGCGATGCCGCCGTTCCTCATGAGCATCGTGAGTGACGGCAATCTCTGGACGTTTCTCGGAAGCAACGGCTCATTCACATCCGGACGCGGCAATGCTGACCACGCGTTGTTTCCTTATCGCACGGCGGACAAAATCCTCAGCCAACCTTGCGGCAGCGGAGCGCGGACTCATTTCCTCGTCGAGCGCGATGGAGGGTTTTCGTTGTGGGAGCCGTGGCTGGGCGATCCGAGTCTGTATCGTATCCGCCGGAATCTTTTCAAAAGTCAGTTCGGCACGAGCGCGGTGTTCGAGGAGATCAATGAAGACCTCGCATTGCGCTTCACATGGACGCTCGCTTCGTCAGACCAGTTCGGGCTCGTCCGGTTCTGTGAACTGGAAAATCTGGGGCAGAAGCCTGTCACGATTCGTTATCTCGATGGGTTTCATCAACTGCTTCCAGCGGGTGTCGGCCAGGATTTGTTCGAGAAATACAGTTATCTCGCCGCAGCCTACATGCGGCATGAGTGCAAGGACGGCCTCGGTATCTTCACGCTGAACTCCGGCATCACAGACCGCGCCGAGCCGTGCGAATCGCTTCGCGTCTCTGCCGCATGGTCGCTCGGTCATCGCGACCAGGTCGTGCTGCTTTCAGAGCGTCAGATCGAATCGTTCCGCCGTGGCCAAGTCGTATCGCCGGAACAAGAAGTTCGCGGAGTGTTCGGCGCGCATCTCATCAGCGCGTCTACGAATCTCAAACCCGGCGCGTCGCACGAATGGGTCGGCGTTGCGGACACTGGATTAGATCACGCCGCACTGATCAAGCTCCGCGCGCGGCTCGCCGCACCAGAGCAACTCGCCGCCGACCTGCGGGTTGATGTCATCGCCACGCGTGATGCGCTCAAGTCGCGTATCGCCGCTGCGGATGGTTTGCAACAGACCGGTGACTCAGCCGCAAGCGTGCATCATTTCGCGAACGTGCTGTTCAATTGTATGCGCGGCGGCACGCTGCCGGACGGCTACCGATTTCCTTCCGCAGACTTTGCCGGTTTCATCCGCGCGCGGAACGTCACGATTCACTCCCGCCACGCTGATTGGTTGAAATTGTTACCGCCGCAAATGGACATCGCACAGTTGCGCGCGTCTGTGCAGACGACTGCCGATCCTCAATTGATTCGACTCGCGCGCGAATATCTGCCTCTCACATTCAGCCGTCGTCATGGCGACCCGAGCCGTCCGTGGAATCGTTTCTCCATCCGCACGCGCGATGAAGAGGGAAAGACGATCTACGATTACCAAGGCAACTGGCGCGACATATTCCAAAACTGGGAGAGCCTCGCGCAGAGTTATCCGCTGTGTCTCGAATCCATGATCGCTGTCTTCCTGAACGCTTCGACGGCTGACGGCTACAATCCGTATCGCGTCACGCGTGGAGGTATTGATTGGGAAGTCGAAGACCCGCATGACCCGTGGAGTCACATCGGCTATTGGGGTGATCACCAGATCATCTATCTGCTACGGCTGCTCGAATCATTCGAGAATCACGAGCCGGGCAAGCTTGCGGCGACGTTGAACGAACGCAGTTACGCCTTTGCGCGCGTGCCCTACGAGATCAAACCGTTCGCCGACTTGCTGCGCGATCCGCGTCACAGTATCCATTTCAACGGTGAATTGCATCGGCGATTGACCGCGCGCACTGTGGAACTCGGCAACGACGCGCGATTGCTCCCCGATGAACACGGCGCGGTAAGACTCGTTTCGCTCGGCGAAAAACTTCTGGTTCCACTGCTCGTCAAGTTGAGCAACCTCGTTCCCGGCGGCGGCATCTGGCTCAACACTCAACGCCCCGAGTGGAACGACGCCAACAACGCTCTCGCCGGTTGGGGACTTTCCATGGTGACGGTCGCATATCTGCGTCGCTACCTGAGTTTTCTCGACTCCGTGCTTTCGCAATCCGGTGAAACCATCTCGTTATCCTCGGCTGTTGCGACGTTCGCTCAGGAACTGACAGATGCTCTCGCCAGCGCGAAAGTCCAAGATGATTCCGGTCGGTTTGCAATCATCTCGGCGTTGGGCGTCGCCGGAGAAAAACATCGCGCCGCCGTTTATCGCGGAGAACTTGGCGAGCCGCGCGCTGTTGCCGTTGCGGAAATCCGTCGCTGGCTAAAGGTCGCCGTGAGCGCAGTGGATCACACGCTTGATCTGAATCGCCGTCCAGACGGAACATTTCACAGCTACAACTTGCTGGAGGTTTCTGCGAACGCCGCCGGCGTGCGCCATCTGAATCTCATGCTCGAAGGTCAGGTGGCTGTGTTGAGCAGCGGTCGGTTGTCTCCACAAGAATCTCTCGCGTTATTCCGCTCGTTGCGTCGTAGCGATCTGTTCCGCGCCGACCAACACAGCTACATGCTTTACCCAGACCGCGATGTCGCGCCGTTTATCGAACGCAACCGGCTTC
>JAYUAV010000561.1:0-3834 GCA_043741175.1 Verrucomicrobiota bacterium | reverse complement strand
CACAAGGTCACTATCATTCCGCGCGGTCAAGCACTCGGCGCTACGATGTTCCTGCCCAAGGACGACATCTTGAGCCGTCGCCGCAAAGAGATGTTGGACACCATCGCAGTCACGATGGCGGGCCGCATCGCGGAAGAAATAGTTTCCGATGACATCTCAACGGGTGCGGCTGGCGACATTCAACAGGCCACCAGCATGGCCAAAGCGATGGTCATGCACTACGGCATGAGCGACAAACTCGGCATGGTTCTCTACGGCGAAGCGCAGGAATATGTTTTCCTCGGACGCGACATGATGCGCGGCAAGGAATACAGCGAACAGACATCTCAGGCGATTGATAATGAGGTGAAGCGGATCATTGATGAAGCCTATCGCAAGGCGAAAGACATCATTGATACGAACCGCGACAAACTCGAACTCATCGCGAAGGCGTTGCTGGAATTTGAAACGCTCGATGGCGTGCAGGTTCAAGACATCATTCGCACCGGTACGTTCACGCCACCGGAAAAACCGAGCGATCCCGGCCCGATGCTCGGAGCGCCAGCAGGAACACCGTTGCCGGAGCCGCCTCCGAAGATCGTGCCGCCGACGTTGCCAGGACTGGGAACTCCGTCACCTGCGCCAGCAGCCTGATGCGAAGATGGAAGATCGAGGATCGAGAATGGCACACGCAACGAAGTCATTTTCAACCTTCCATCCTCTATCCTCAATCCTCTACTCTCCTTGCGCATGATCATCGCGCCGTCGCTGCTCGCTGCCGACTACGGAAACTTCGCCAAGGACACTGTCCGCGCTGGCAAGTCCGGCGCGGAGTGGTTGCACCTCGACATCATGGATGGGCATTTCGTCCCCAACATCTCCTTCGGCCCGCATGTGGTGAAAACACTTCGTCCGCTGACGAAGCTGTTCTTCGACGTGCATCTGATGTGCAGCAAGCCGAAGATTCTGCTCGAACCCTTTGCCAAAGCGGGGGCAGACATGATCACCATCCACGTCGAACTCGGCGACGCAGTCACTCCGTTGATCTGGGAGATCAAGAAACTTGGCAAGAAGGTTGGACTCTGCATCAATCCACCCACGGACATCAGCTTGGTGAAACCCTATCTCGACAAGATTGACCACCTGCTCGTGATGACGGTGAACCCTGGATTTGGCGGACAAGAATTCATCTACGAGACGCTGCCAAAGATTCAGCAGGTGAACTCGTGGCGTTGCGAGCGCAGTCTGCGCTACACCATCGGCGTGGACGGCGGCGTGAATTTCAAGACGGCGGGCGAATGTGCGGGAGCAGGCGCGGATGTGTTTGTGAGCGGCAGCGCGCTGTTCGCGGCGCATAGTTTGAAACAAGCAGTGGCCAGGATGCGGAAGATCGTTCACCAGAATGATCCCGCGCTGGCGGACTTGAAGGTGTGACAGCGGTTTGGAGTTTGAAGTTGAAACGCTCCCAAGCCTCCGCCAAGTTGGTTCAGAACCGAACGCGAAAAATTTTATGCTGGCGCAATATCTGGAAAAAGTGATGGAACTCGCAACCTACGGGATTGTTGAAGATGATAATTCCTATTGGGGTGAGATACCTGGCTTTCAAGGCGTGTGGGCGAAGCACAAAACGCTGCCGGGCTGCCAGCGCGAGTTGCGTGAAGCCTTGAGCGACTGGATCGCTTTCAGGTTACGGCGCGGGCTGGAGATTCCGCGTGTGGGTCGGCTTGATCTAAACCACGTCGGCGATCATGTTCATGCCTAAGTTGCCGCCGGTTTCCCGCCGAAAATTCATCAAGCGATTGCGCGAGCTTGGCTTTGAGGGCCGTTTGCAGGCGGCAAACATCCCCAGATGTTGAAAGGCAATCTCACTCTCATCATCCCGAACGAACACGAATCCGACATCGGGCCGGGATTTTTATTGAGACTGTTGAAACAGGCGGGTATTTCTCGCAAAGAGTGGTTGGGCAAGTAACAAATTATTTCCATGAGCATTAAATTCGGCACAGACGGATGGCGTGCGGTCATCGCGGAGGATTTTACTTTTGCAAACGTCGCACGCGTGGCGCAGGCCACGGCGGATTATTGGGACGCTAATCCTGTTTCCGGTGTGGCAAAAAAGGTTGTGGTCGGTTATGACCGACGTTTTCTCTCCAAGGAGTTCGCCGCTCGCGCTGTGGAAGTTTTTGCGGGCAATGGCTTCTCCTCGACGCTGACGCCGGAGCCGACTCCGACACCTTCCGTTTCCTTCGCCGTCAAAGCGCAACGCGCCATCGGCGGCGTGATGATCACGGCGAGTCACAATCCGCCCATCTTTAACGGATTCAAACTCAAGTCTCACTACGGCGGCTCTAGTGATCCTGAAACCTGCAAAGGCGTGGAAGGTTGGCTCGACAAGAATCCCGTCCGAAGCGTCAAACTCGCTGATGCGATCAAGTCGAAGCAGGTCGTGATGAAAGATGTTCGCCCCGCGCATTACGCCGCGCTGAAGAAGCTGGTGGATTTCAAACTCATCGCGAAGTCAAAGTTGCGTTTCGCGCACGAAGCGTTGTTCGGCGTCGGCGCGGGTTGCTTTGAGCAATTGCTCGCGGGCACTACTTGCAAAGTCACGACGCTCAACGGCGCGCACGATCCACTCTTCGGCGGCATCAATCCCGAACCTATCGAGTCTAACTACGGTCGCAGCCAGGCTTACTTGAAGAAACATCCGCACGATCTTTGCCTTGTGACAGATGGTGATGCGGATCGCGTGGGCGGCATGGACGGACGTGGGAATTATCTCACCACGCATACGCTGATATGTTTGTTGCTCCGCCATCTCTTCGTGAATCGCCATGGTCGTGGACGTATGATCAAGGCGCTCACCACCACCTCGATGGTGGACAAGATGTGTGAAGCTTACGGCATCGAACTCGTCGAGACGGGCGTGGGTTTCAAATACATCTGCGCCGAGATGCTCAAGGGCAACGTCCTGCTCGGCGCGGAAGAAAGCGGCGGCATCGGTTTCCCCGGACACATCCCCGAACGCGATGGCATCGCCTCTGGTTTGATGTTGCTGGAGATGCTCGCGGTCGAACGCACGTCGGTGACCAAACTCGCGGCGCATCTGGAAAAACAATTTGGCCCGCATCGGTATGGTCGCATTGACGCGCATTTCCCATTGGAGAAACGTGGTGCGCTCATGGAGTTCTTGAAATCGAATCCGCCAGCCAAACTGTTGCGCTCACCGCTGGCGGACGTGAAATCCTACGACGGCGTGAAGTTCGTTTCGCAAGACGGCTCATGGCTCATGCTGCGCGGTTCAGGCACCGAGCCGATTCTTCGCATCTACGCTGAAGCGAAGTCCGACGCCGACGCGCACAAGCTGCTCAAGTTGGGCGTGCAATTGACAACGCGCGTCTGATTTGGGACTCTTCAGTGGTTAGGCAGTCGCGCTTCCTGTGATTGCAAACCCCCGCTGGCAAACGTCTCTGGCACAGTCGTAGCTTATAGGCTGTTGCGCGGTGTTCCCCTTATCCCGGAGATCACCGCTGTCCCACGGTGACCAGCGTGGAAATTAATGAACTGAAATTGAACCTCGTGAACCGTATGAAAAAACTTATCAAAAAAACTATCGCAACCGTCATCGCTCCCATCGCAACCAAAGCACCCGTTGCTCCAGTTGTTGCAACAACTACACCCGTCAAAGTTGCCGCTGCCAAGACGCAGATCGTCACCTCCGCTGCGCCCATTGTCATCGAAGCCAAGATTGATGTCGGCTTCGGCAACAACCTTTTCGTGCGCGGTCAGGGCGCGGGACTTTCTTGGGAACGCGGCGTTCAATTGGAGAACGTGGATTCAAAGACATGGCGACTTGCA
>JAYUAV010000560.1:0-4594 GCA_043741175.1 Verrucomicrobiota bacterium | reverse complement strand
TCCGATGCGAACAAGATTTTTATCAACACCGTTCTGAACGGCGACGGCATCATCATCGCCGAATCCGCCACGGACGACGTCACTAAAGCCGTGATCAATGACATCGCTGCCTGCATGGGCACGTTGCCAGATCGTTCTGGCAAAGGTGGCATTGACCAAGCCAAGACCGACGTGTTCTTCGTTGAGTGTGCTGCGTTTGATGCGTGGAACAAAAAAGCTGATGACGACAAAGCCAACATCCTTCCCGCTGGCGACGCCACCGCTGCCGCTGCCGCTGCGGTGAAAGCGATCAAGGCGAAGGTGGACGACTTCTTCGGACGTTGCCGCTTGGCTGCGTTTGATCCACGCGCCATCGCCTCGCTCAATCGCAAGGAAGATGAGTATCTCGCCATTGCCGCGAAGGACATGAGCATTTCCGCAACGGAAATCGCGGGCTTCCCGCTCGCACAGGTCGGTGCTGGAAAAGCGTTGCCGCTCAAAGGCGCGATCAATCCCGCACACGCCGCCGCCGTCGCTGCGTTGCAAGCCAACGCTGTGAAGCCGCTGCTCGGAGACAAGAGCGAGTTGACCGAAGCGGATTGGGCTGCATTGCAGGCCAAGCTCGGTGCATTTGAATGTTGGAGCGCTGGCAAAGCGGGTGGTGCGGTTGAAAAACTCAGCATCAAGCGCGTCCGCGAAATCCTCGGCAGCAAGGCCAAGGAAAACGTCACTGCACTCATCGCCAAGGACAAGGCACTCGAACCAGAAGCCACGTCCATCGCGAACGTCGAGAAGCTCGCGCGTTTCGTGCGCGACCTGCATACGCTCTGCATCAACTTCGTGAACTTCCGCGACTTCTATGACGGTGGCGAGCCGGCGATTTTCCAAGCTGGCACGCTGTTTCTGGATCAACGTTCTTGCACGCTCACGTTGCCTGTGGAAGACGCGGGCAAGCACGCAAGCATGGCAGCAATGGCTGGATCGTATCTGGCCTACTGCGATTGCGTGCGCAAAGGCACGGGTGAAAAACGGCAAATCGTTGCTGCATTCACCAATGGCGACTCCGACAACTTGATGGTGGGACGCAACGGTTTGTTCTACGACCGCAAAGGTCTTGATTGGGACGCCACGATCACCAAGATCATTGATAACCCGATCAGCATTCGTCAGGCGTTCTGGGCGCCCTACAAAAAACTCGTTCGTATAATCGAGGAGATGGCCGCCAAACGCGCCGCTGCTGCCGATGCGGAAGCAAATGCGAAACTGGCTGAGGCCGCGAACAAGGCGGTCAACGCTGACAAAGCCAAGGCCGAGCCAAAGAAGATTGATGTCGGCGCAGTCGCCGCGATGGGTGTGGCGTTTGGTGCTATCGGTGCGTTGATCACCACACTGATCGCACAAGCATCAGGCCTGTTCACGCTGCCGTTCTGGCTGCTCTGTCTTGCAATCGTCGGACTGCTCCTCGTGATCTCTGGACCGTCAATGATTCTTGCGTGGATGAAACTCCGCAAACGCAACCTCGGCCCGATCCTCGACGCCAACGGTTGGGCGGTGAACGCCAAGGCGAAGTTGAACGTGCCGTTCGGTGCGTCACTCACCGGTGTCGCGGCATTGCCCGCCGGCGCAGTGGTTGGCGGGGACGACAAGTTCGGTGAGAAACCGAGCGCGTGGCCTGGCATCATCAAATTCGTCATCATCGTCGCGTTCATATTCAGCCTGTTGAATCACTTCTACGTGCTGGACATGATTGTTCACAAAGCGACGGGCGAACATTGTCAGATCTTCAAACAAGCCCCTGTGCCGCCCGCATCCAAACCCGAGAGAACCCCAGCCGAAAAAGCAGCCGCAGAAGCTGCTGACAAAGCGGCTGCTTTACTGACAAACGCACCTGCCGCGAAGTAATCCGCAAACATAACTTGATTCACATCAAAGCCCGGACGCGAGTCCGGGCT
Organism: Verrucomicrobiota bacterium; assembly: GCA_043741175.1. GTDB lineage: Bacteria > Verrucomicrobiota > Verrucomicrobiia > Limisphaerales > JADLHS01 > JADLHS01. The sequence continues at coordinate 2,663 of JAYUAV010000560.1, read as the reverse complement.
TTTTTGCGTCTTAATCCCACCACAATTTCGCCAACATAAACTGAGTTCAACCGTTCAACTTTCCAATTCAAGCTTGCCAATTCGAGCCGCGCCCGGCATCGTTTCGCCCCGTTAGTGCGTGGTTAGCTCAGTGGTAGAGCATTACCTTGACACGGTAGGGGTCACAGGTTCGAACCCTGTACCGCGCACCATTTCCTCCCCATGCCCCGCGAAACCACCCAAGCCAAAGCCGCCCGCGCCCGACAGATTATCGGCGTCTTGAAGAAGACCTACCCCGATTTTCGCTGCGAACTTAATTTCGCCAATCCGCTCCAATTACTCATCGCCACGATTCTTTCCGCGCAATGCACCGACAAGCGCGTGAACATCGTCACGCCAAATTTGTTTAAGAAGTATCGTACCGCAGTAGATTTCGCCGAAGCACGCATCGAAGAGTTGGAAGAGTTGATCAAGACCACTGGATTCTTTCACAACAAGGCGAAGAACATCAAAGGTTGCTGCCAAGGCTTGGTCGAGAAACATGGCGGCGAAGTTCCGCAAACGATGGAAGAGCTTCACGCATTGCCCGGCGTGGGGCGCAAGACGGCGAACGTCGTCCTCGCGGAAGCGTTCCGCATCAGCGTCGGCGTCATCGTGGATACGCACGTCACGCGACTCACCAATCGCTTCGGCATCATCAAAGGTTCGGACGCCGTGAAGATCGAGAGCGAACTGATGAAGCTCGTGCCGCAGGAAGATTGGATTGCGTTCAGCCACTGCCTCGTCTGGCACGGGCGGCGGCGTTGCGATGCGCGCAAACCGGATTGCGCCCGTTGCGAGATCGCGAACCTGTGTCCGCGCGTTGGTTTGTTATAAGAAACGCGTCCGGCGATTTCATTTTCCCAACACGCGCCCGGGTTCCACTGAAAACGGAGAGGAGATGTGGGGCAACGATCCCCAGAGCAGCAAACCGGCTGCGGCTAAAAAAGATTTCCTCTCGATTCCCGACTTCGCACACTTGGCTCATGCTCCTTCTTGAACGCAAGCCTCCACAGTCCGGTGCGCGACTTTTCATGGCGATTGTGGCGACGGCTTTTCTCTACGTCGTGACTGCGCGACTTGGTTTAGTGATGGCCATGAAAGACGGCGTGGTGACGGCGGTGTGGCCGCCATCGGGCGTGGCATTGGCGGCATTGCTCATTTTCAGCCGGCGCGTCTGGCCTGGGATTTGGATCGGATCGTTCATCGCAAACCTGTGGCCGTTACTGGCTCGAACGTCTTCATCTGGGATCGTCACTGAAGTTTTCGCGGCAATCATCTTCGCGAGTGGATCGCTCGGCGCGGCGGCGTTCTCGGCCTGGGCATTTCAAAAGTTGACCAAGACGAATGGTCTGAGCACCGGCGCGCGGAGCGTTGGTTTGTTTATTTTATTCGGTGCGGTGTTGGGGTGTTTGATCAGTTCGCTTGTGGGTTCTGCAACCTTGTGTCTGACAAATCTCGCGCCGGGATCGGAGTGGGCGGGCATCTGGCTGACGTGGTGGATGGGAGACGCGCTGGGCGTTCTGGTTTGCGCGCCGGTTTTTCTGGCGTGGACAAATCGCGAGATGCAGCCGCAAAAATCCAGACACCTTGAATTCGTGGTGTGTCTCTGCGCGTTGACCGGGGCGGCGTGGTATGTGTTCACCGCCAAAACGCCGCGCTTCTTTGGCGGCATGACGGATGACTTTCTGTTGTTGCCCATAATCATGTGGGCGGCGTTGAGGCATGGCTATCGAGGCGCGTCTTTGGGGCTGATCATCGCGGGATTCATTGCCACGTTCGGAACAGCGAGTGGGTGCGGGCCGTTTATGCGTCCGGAATTAAATGAGTCGTTGCTCTGTCTGGACTTGTTCTTGTTCTGTCTTGTCACTGCGGGGTTATGCGTCGCGGCGGTGGTGGATGAACAAACGACGGCTGAAACGGCGTTGTCGGCGGCGAATCAGCGGCTCGAAGCGCGAGTGGAAGCGCGCACGAAGGATTTGAAGGAGATCACCGAGCAGCTTCGTGTCAACATCGGCGAACAAGCAGCAACAATGGAGGCATTGCGACAGAGTCGGGCGCGATTGAACGTGGCTACCAGCGCGTCCAAGATCGGTTATTGGGAATGGGAAATTAAAACCAACGCGCTGGAGATTTCTCCCGAATGGTTGGCGCAGATTGGATTGAATCATGAAGAATCCTTGAAGCTTTCTTCTGACAAGGTTTGGAAAGAGTGCCTGCATCCCGATGATTTTACCCGCGTCATGGTAGTGACGGAAGCGCATCTCCGTTCGCCTGCATCCGACTATGCGATTGAGTTTCGCCTGCGCCACAAAGATGGCTCTTACCGGAATATCTACAGTCGCGGAACGTGTTTGTTGGACGAGTCAGGTAATCCAGAACGCATGATCGGTTGTCATGTGGATGTGACCGAGCTTCGGCACGCAGAAGAATCAGCTCATCTGTTCCGGACGCTTGTGGACAGGGTGAATGATTCCATAGAGGTGATTGATCCAGAAACTGGCCGGTATCTGGACGTGAACAACCGGTGGTGTGAGGAACATGGTTACACGCGGGATGAAATGCTTGGGCTGTCCGTGGCCGATGTGGATGCGCGTCAGGATTTGGGGGCGGTCCGAAAAGACCTGAGCCGAGTGAAAAAGCAG
>JAYUAV010000559.1:0-11801 GCA_043741175.1 Verrucomicrobiota bacterium | reverse complement strand
CAGGCAACGGTGCTGCCATCGGCGCAGGCGTCGGTTTGCTCGCAGGAAGTTTATCGGGCAATTCATCACGCTATTCTTACTACGACGAGCCGGTCAGTTATTATTCCGCGCCGAGCGTCAGTTTTGGCTACGGCTACGGTCGCAGTTACGGACATTGCGGAAGTTCGGCCTACGTCTATTACACGCCGAACAACTATCTTGCGCCGGGATTCTATTACCGCCCCACGCGTCCCAACTACGCTGTGAGCGGAACGATTCTCGGCGCAACCTCTGGCGCACTCATCGGTGCAGGACGACATGACGCAGGCAAAGGCGCGCTCATCGGAGCCGCAGCGGGCCTCGCATTAGGCAGCGTTGCGGAACACGCGACGCGTCGTGAAGAACGCGCGGTAGCGGCACAAACGACAACTGCTCCGGTGCAAACTCAATCTGAAGCTGTCGGCTATCAGCCGTCAGCTCCAAAACCCGGTGTCACATCGAAGCCATCTGCCTCCTCGACTTACTACTGGACGCAGCGCCCGCAGATCGCCGACGCCCCGCGCGTGCCAGATGCGCCGACGTATTGATGAAACACGAATCATCCATCACGACGGAGCGCGGGTCTGCGACCCGCAGCGCTTTCGCCAATACCCGGGTCTATTAAAGAATCAAATGCGCATGTCGCTAACACCCTGCGGCGGCTCACAGAACCGCGCTCCGTCCAAAGTCGCATGTAAGGTTCATTCCGTATTTCCCCTTTCGTGTGTTTAGTGTATTTCGTGGTTAAAGAATTTTTGCAGTAGAACAAAACGATTATGAAATCAAACATCATCAAACTGACCTTCGCATTCACCACCGCCGCACTCGTCGCGGGTTGCGCCTCCAAAGGCGTCAAGAATCCCTCCGGCGTTCCCGTTACCCAGATGCGCGCGGACGAACAGGGCTTCGTCGCTGGCACGGGCGTCGAATCGCAGGACCTCGTGGCTGTCACTGACAAGATGTCGCGCAGCATCATGGGCATTTCGCAGATCGCCAACGCCATCACCGCGCCGATCATCGTGCTCGACCCTGTGGAAAACAAAACACGCTTCCCGATCAACAAAGACATCTTCCTCACGCGCATTCGCGGCGAGCTGAACAAGAAATCCATGGGCAAGGTTACGTTCCTCGCCCGCGACCGCATGGCCGCGCTGGAAAAGGAACGCAACCTCAAGCGCGAAGGCGCAGTGACCGCCACCGCCGACCCGGTAAAGCAGGAATTCAAAGGCGCGGACTATTTCCTGACGGGTTCGTTGGAAGGATTGTCCACGCGCACGACCAGGGGCACGAGCGATTACATCCTGTATGCGTTTCAACTCATTGACGCGCGCACCAGCGCCATCGTATGGGAAGACAACGCGGAAATCAAAAAGCAGGGCTTGGAAGACGCGGCGTATCGGTAAGTCGCGTTGAAATCACTGTGTCCAAAAGATAATGCCAGCCATTGAAACAATCCGCTATGGCATCATCGCGAGAATCCTGCCTGTCTTTGGAAGAGCGTGTGTGAAAGTGGGAGACTACACCGAAGAAACGATTACGAAGACGATCAATACCATTGAGATTTCAGGGGGTAAGTATTGTGGGCGCGACGAAATGCCAACATTTGACGGAGCGAGTCTGTATTTTCGGATTGCAGGCAGGCGAGTCAGATTATCCTATGAAGACTATGGCGATGTAGTTCTGTGGGGACCAAGAAAGGTTGTCTTGGAATTATCCAAACGGATTAAGGCTGATTTGCTTCAAGAGCCTACCAAGTAACAAAACGTATCTGGTATCAAACCGAATTGTACTTCAAACCCAACTCTGCCAACTTCCAATGATGAGTGGATTAACGCAAAGGCGCAAAGGCGCAAAGACCCCGGAGCGCGGCGTTCACGCCGCTTCATCGTCTCTTGGCAATAGTGCGTTGAAGCGGGCTGAAGCCCGCGCTCCCTTTGCGTCTTTGCACCTTTGCGCCTTTGCGTTGAAATGCTTCGCTCTTCTCGCGCTCCTGCTTTTCACCGGCTGCGCTTTTACACCACAACATCGCGTCCCGTTGACCGGCGACATCATGGTGGACGGGCCGCGCATGATCGCGGAAGGGCTGCCGCGCGACAAAGTGCTCTGGCAATATCGCACCGCCTCTGCTGCCATGCGGCGCGGGCAGTTTGATACCGCGAAACCGCTGCTGGATGACGCGTTGCTCACGCTCGGCGGGGTTTATGGCAAGGACGCTGAGGCGCGGAAGGCGCGTGGGTTGTTCAACAAGGAAGCGCGCAAGACCTTCATCGGAGAACCCTACGAGCGCAGCATGGCGTATTTTTATCGCGGCGTACTTTACTGGTGCGACGGCGAACTGGACAACGCCCGCGCCTGTTTCCGCAGCGCCGAGTTTGAAGATAGCGACGCCGAGAATGCCGAATACAAAGGCGATTGGGTCTTGCCCGATTATCTCGACGGTCTCGCCACAACCAAGCTCGCTGGCGATGGCTCGGATGCTTTCAAACGCGCGAAGGCGGTCGCGAAGAACATCATTCTCCCGGACTACAATCCGCAGGCGAACGTGTTGTTCATCCTCGAATACGGCCCCGGCCCAGAAAAATACGGCGGCGGCCAATACGACGAGATATTGCGCTTCCGCACGCGCGGCTCGCCGGTGTTGTCGGCGCAACTCAAGACAGGTTCGATCAATCTGCCCGTTGCGCCGTGCGATGATCTGAATTTTCAAGCGACAACGCGCGGCGGGCGTGTGATGGATCATGTGTTGGCGAACAAGGCGGTGTTCAAAGGCACGACCGATTCGATTGGCGACGCAGCCATCATCAGCGGTGCGATTCTCGCGAACGGCGGTCACCGCCGTAACAGTTCAGCAGATGAGATCGGCGCGGGGTTAATGATCGCGGGGTTAATCAGCAAAGGTTTCTCCGCTGCCACCACGCCAGAAGCCGACATCCGCACTTGGGATAATTTGCCGCAGTTCATCAGCTTCGCCGTGTTGAAGATGTCGCCGGGTGAACACGTCGTTACTGTGGAGTTCAACGATGCGAGCGGCAGCACCAGTTCCAAACTGACCAAAACAATCACCGTGAACGTGCCCGCTGACCGGGATAAGGTCGTCTTTGTCAGCGACAGTTCCACAACACCGCAAACACAATGAAAACGAAACTCATCCTCCTCGCCTCCATCACCGTCGCGCTCATCGCCGTCGGTTGCAAAAGCTCTTACGACAAAGGCCCGTATCTGCCCGGTCAATCCAAGACGCCTGACTACGAAAACACCGAGCGCTTCGTGCTGCTTGATCCCGGCGTGCAATACACGATCACCTGCTCCGGCATCCACGAACGTGCGCTGGAAGATGGTCGCATCGAGATCACCGCGCAGATCCGCAATCGCGAGAATCGCCGCGTGGAAGTACAGGCGAATTGCGTGTTCAAGGACGCCGCAGGTGTCAGCACGAATGACGAGACTCCCTTCCAGACCGTGATCCTCACTGAGAACGCCACGGAGCAGGTGAAGTTTGTTTCCGCAAATAATCTGGCGAAGAAATACACCATTCGCGTGCGTCAGGCGCGATAACGGATTGTAACGTCGGACACAGAACCGAATTATTTTGAACCGCTAATCTTCACTAATCTTCGCTGATAACTGGCGTGCCGACATTGCGCTCGGAGATTAGCGGTGATGAGCGCGGATTAGCGGTTTAACTTTGGGAGACGGATTTATATCTGCTCGGACTCAGTCGTCACGGGTTTCGCATCGCCTTTGATGGCGCCCATGACGGCGTGCCATGCGAGGATGGCGCACTTCACGCGCGCAGGATATTTATAGACGCCCGCGAAGACTGCGAGCTTGCCCACATCTCCAGCGATTTTCCCGGTCGTGACCATGTCCCGCACATCGCTGAACATTTTTTCCACATCAGACTTGGTCTTGCCCTTGGCAAATTCCGTGAGCAACGACGCCGAAGCTTTGGAGATGCAACAACCTGAACCGACAAAGCTGATGTCCTTGATGGTATCGCCGTCCAGCGCGAGGAAAAGTCTGAGTTGATCGCCGCAAAGCGGGTTATGCCCTTGCGCGGAACAACTGGCCTCCGGCATCTCGTGGAAATTCCGGGGCTTCTTGCAGTGGTCGAGAATGACCTGCTGATAAAGGTCGTTCAAATCTTCGAACATGGCGGGAGCATAGCCGTTTATCGGCGCGAGCGAAAATAAATTCCAATCAGAATTCCAAGCGCAGTCAATCTTATGGGGAGTTGACCTTGATTTTTCCGTCGGTACTTACCACAACTGAGCGTATGCCAGCGCGTAGTGTGCTCATTATTTCATACCCCGCCTCGCCCAGTGTGAGCAACGCCGTCGAGAGCGCGTCTGTCTCCGTGGCGGACGGCAGCACGACTGCAGAGAGTCGCGCGGATTCAACCGGCTGACCCGTTCGCGGATCAATAACGTGGCCGAAGGTTTTCTTTTCGGATTGAAACGAGCGACCCCAGATCGCCGAGACAGACATGGCTTCATCGCGCAATCGCATGTCTGGGAGTTTTGGAAACAAAGTTCCCGCGCTCGTTGGTGGTGACTTGAAAGCCACCTTCCACGCGTCGGCGTCCGGCGGATGGCCGAGAGCGTACACCGTACTCGTGCCGCCGTGGAACAACGCGCTCGTCACGCCTGCCTCGCGCAAAAATTCCGCGCCGCGCTCCACGGCGTAACCTTTGCCAATCGCACCAAGATCAAGCATCACGCCGTCGCGCGCAAAGCGCACCGTGCGGTTCGTCGCATCCAACTCAACATGACGCATCCCAACTTTCCCTCTCGCCTCGGAGACTTCTTCCGGCGACGGCATCTTGCCGTTTGCACCCATGAAGCCCCAGCAGCGGACGAGTGGCGCGATGGTGATGTCAAACGCACCTCCTGTTTCGACAGAAAGTTTTGCGGCGTGTTGCAACAGGGAAAACACTTCCGGCGAAACAAGGACGGCTTCGCGTGCTGCGCGGGCGTTCACCTGTGCGATCTCGCTGCCGGGACGATAGAGGCTGAGTTGGTTTTCAATCCGCTCAACCTCCGCGAGCACTTCCTCACCCGCCGCGCGAAGTGACAATGCATTCTCGCCATGCAAGACCAACTCGAATCGAGTGGCCATGGCGTGTCGCGCGAGTTTGACGGTCTGCACGGAATGAAGGATGCGAAGGAAACATCGGACGGCCAACTCCAAGTTTTCAGGAAGAAAACTACAACTGTTACTCGGGTGTGATTACGAGCGGGTGAGTCTATCCGAGGTGACGCCCGCGCTCCGGGGTATGTCGCCTCGCTTCCTCACCCGTTTGTAATCACACCCCTGTTATTCAGAGAAGGATAAATAGGGCTTGTCCGCAAAACGGGAATTTCTGAGAACGGGCGGAATGCGGGCAAGGTTCTGGGATTCCAACACGGACGTGATGCGTTGGTTTTTCTGCGAGCGAGCCCTTGTCCTGTCTTTTGTCCGGCGGCGGATACACCGCTTCCCTCGGTTTTTGCGGCTCAGGCCACCAGTGCCAGCTCTTGTTTTTGTTCCAGTCGCGCCAGCACCCACAGGTTGTGCGTCAAGACACAAATGGAAAGTTGCGGTCATCTGAGTTTTTCATTATGCCCTTCGCGATGAATCAAATCCCCAAGTGCGATCAACACCTGCTGCGCCTGTTCAACCCGGCACCCGCGCTCCTGCTGGCGCTGACGATGGCACTCCCGTTCTGCGGCGATGCCGAAGAAACAAACAAGCTTGCCAACGGACGTTCCAAGTTTCCCTGCGCCGAAAACGAAATCGCCCGCTACACCGCTCATCGCGTGAGCGAGACGATCACGATTGATGGTCGCCTCGACGAACCCGCCTGGACGAACGCTCCGTGGTCGCCGCGCTTTCACGACATCCTTACCGCTGGTCGCGCCATCCACGACACGCGCGCCTGTGCGCTGTGGGACGATCAGAATCTTTACATCGCCTACCGCATCGAAGAGCCGTTCGTCCACGCGAAGTTCACCAACCACAACGATCTCATCTGGCAGGACAACGACGTGGAATTCTTCATCGCCGGTCGCGACGCGTATTACGAATTTGAAATCAATGCTTTCAACACCGCCTACGAAGTGTTCTTCATCTGGGAGGATGCCTACGCGTCGGGCGGCTTCGCGAACGCGCCGGAGTTTGCCCGCACGAATCTTATTCCGTTCAACGGCGTGGATTTCAAAAATCATCCGCGCGGCAAGCGACTCGGCCATTTCAAGTGGAACTTTCCCGGAATGAAAACCGCCGTGATCATTGACGGCACGGTGAACAACGACAGTGACCGCGATCGCGGCTGGACGGTGGAGCTGGCGTTTCCGTGGAAGGGTTTGGAGTCGCTGGCCAAGGCAGATCACCGCGCGCTGCCGCCGAGGGAGGGCGACGTGTGGCGGATGGATTTCTCGCGCTTCAATACTTACAAGGAAGCGCCGCCCGCGAAGGATTCCGGCGGCTGGGTGTGGAGCAAACACGGCGTCTGGGATTCGCACATCCCGGAATGTTTCCCGTTCATCCGCTTTTCGACGAATGGAGTGGCAGCAGGAAAACATTAGCGAGCACTTACGGAAGGTGGGGCGCGTCACTCCGTGCGCGCCGTCGTGTTGAAACCAAACAGGTCAGTTTGCAAGCGACGCCCGGCGCGCGGGTGCGACTAGAAGTGACGGTCAAGTTGCCCACGGACGAAGCGCGGCTGTGTCGGAGACCAGCCGCAGCAGCATGGCAACGAGTGGGGGGTGGAAAAACATTCATGCGCCTCTCCTTTCGACGTGCTGCGGCTGGTCGAGGACGACACAGCCGCGCTCCGTCACAGTTCGTGACCGCTACTTCTGGTCGCACCCCCGGCGCGCACGGAGTGCCGCGCCCCCACCTGACGGCCGTCCCTCGTTTGAGGTATGGCGCAGATTGGCCGCTCACTTACAATCGCTTTGAACTCATGCGAATCAAATTCCTGACGCCCATCGTTCTGACTCTCTTGCTTACCGCCTCCGCGCTCGCCACCGAAGCGCGCAAGGTCAACATCCTCCACATCCACACGGACGATCATCGCGCGGATGGTTTGCACGCGCTCGGCACGGAACTGTTGCAAACGCCCAACCTCGACACGCTCGTCGAGCGCGGCATGACGTTCACGCGCTGTTACACGATGGGTTCGATGGTGGGCGCGGTGTGTCTACCAAGCCGCACCATGATGCTCACTGGAAAATCCTGGCTGCGAATTCCCGACGGACGCGCGAAGAACATTGATCCTGCGATCACCCTGCCGAAGGTGCTCGGCGCGGCGGGCTACGAAACGTTCCACGTCGGCAAGGGCGGCAACGAATTCGTCGTGGGCGTCGAAGCGTTCGACACGAACCTCCTCATGGACGACGACACCCCGCAACTGCGGCGCAGGTCAAGCGAACGCCACGCGGATGCGACTCTCAAATTTCTCAACGAGCGCAAACAGGACAAGCCGTTCTACATTTACTTCGCGCCGCCCGTGCCGCACGACCGGCGTGTGACCGCGCCGGAGTTTCACAAGTTTTATGATGCAAAGAAAATCCCACTGCCCGCCGCGTTCCTGCCGCAGCATCCGTTCGACAACGGCGAGATGACCGTGCGCGATGAAAAACTCGCCCCGTGGCCGCGCACGCCGGAGGACACCAAGCAACAACTCGCTGACTATTACGCGTGCATCACGGGCCTTGATCACCACATCGGGCGCGTCTTCGCGCAACTCAAAGCCTCGGGCGAATGGACGAACACGATCATCATCTTCACCGGCGACAACGGTCTCTCACTCGGCGAGCACGGGCTGTTTGGAAAACAAAACCTCTACGAGTTCGGCGGCATGCACGTTCCCTGCGTCATCGCCGGGCCGGGCATCGCGCAGGGCCGGAGCGACGCGATGATCTATCTGATGGATTTGTTTCCGACGTTCTGCGATTTCGGCGGCGCAAAAATTCCCGACGGCGTGGAGGGCAAAAGCATTGCGCCCATTCTCCACGGCAAGGAAACCAAAGTCCGCGACGTGCTCTACACCGCGTATCGGAACTGCCAGCGTTCCGTGCGCGATGACCGCTGGAAACTCATCCGCTATCCGCTCGTGGACAAAACGCAATTGTTCGATCTCAAGAACGACCCGCACGAGTTGATCAATCTCGCCGACCACCCCGCGCACGCGACGAAGGTCGCCGAGCTGACTGCGCTCCTCGAAAAGGAAATGCAGCGCTTCGCCGACACCGCGCCGCTCAAAGTCGCCAATCCTCAACCCGCCAAGTGGTCGCCGCCGGGTGCTGCCAACAAAGGCAAGAAGGCCGCCGTGAACGCTCCCTGAACCGCCATGAAAATTTCTCTCCTCCTCGCCTCGCTTTGCATTCTCGGCGGCCCATCGTTCGCCGCCGATTCCAAACCCAACATCGTCTATATCCTCGCCGATGATCTCGGCTACGGCGACGTGCGCGCCTACAACCCGCAATCCAAAATCCCCACACCGAACCTCGATCGTCTCGCCAGTGAAGGCATCCGGTTCACCGACGCGCACGCGCCGGACGCGGTTTGCACGCCCACGCGCTACGGATTGCTCACGGGGCGATACGCTTTTCGTTCGCGTCTGAAGTCGGGCGTAATCGCACCGTGGGGAGAACCGTTGATCGAGGAGGGACGATTGACCGTGCCTGCGCTTTTGCGGCAGCACGGATACGCGACGACGTGCATCGGCAAGTGGCATCTCGGCTGGAACTGGCCGACGAAGGATGGTCAGCCGCCGTCCAGCAAGGACGGCATCGGCAACGTGGATTTCACCAAAACAATTTCCGGCGGCCCGATCACGCGCGGCTTCGACTCTTACTTCGGCGTGGATTTGCCGAACTTCCCGCCCTACTGCTTCATCGCGAATGATCGCACGGCGGGAATTCCTTCCATTGCATCGCCCCAGACGAAGGGCGGCTTCAATCGTCCTGGGCCGATGGTGGCCGGTTGGAATCTCACGAACATCATGCCGGAAATCACCACGCGCGCCGTTCGCTGCATCGAAGAAGCGGCGAAGTCTCCGGCCAAACCGTTCTTCCTCTACTTCCCGCTCACCGCGCCGCATTACCCGGTCGTGCCCGCGCCGGAATTCAAAGGGCGCAGTCAGGCGGGCGACTACGGCGATTTCGTGGCGCAAGTGGACTGGACGGTGGGTGAAGTGATGTCCGCGCTGGCCCGCACCGGTCTCGCGACGAACACGCTCGTGATCTTCACCAGCGACAACGGGCCGGAAGTCGGCGAGGTGGAAATCGGCGCGTATGATCGCATCAATCGCTATGGCCATCGCAGCATGGCGGGCTTGCGCGGCGTGAAACGGGATGCGTGGGAAGGCGGGCATCGTGTGCCATTCATCGCGCGCTGGCCGAATCGCATCCCCGCAACAGCGGTCAGCGAAGAAACCATCTGCCATGTTGATCTGCTGGCAACCTGCGCCGCGATGCTCGGCGAGAAACTTCCGACGGATGCCGGTGAAGACAGCTACAACATTCTGCCCGCGCTGCTGGGACAAAAACTTTCCAAGCCCGTCCGCGAGGCGACGGTTTTGCACAGCGCCAACGGAAACCTCGCCATCCGGCAGGGAGACTGGGTCTTGATTGATGCGCACAGCGGCGACGGCAACCACGAGCCGGATTGGTTCAAACAGGAGCGCGGCTATCAGACCAACCAGTTCGCCGGTGAACTCTACAATCTTCGCGACGACCTCACGCAGAGCAAAAATCTTTACGGAGAGAAACCGGCGATGGTGCAACACCTGAAGGCGCTGCTCGAAAAATACAAAGCCGAAGGCCGGAGCACGCCGTTGCCAGCACCGCAACTCGCGCCGCAGAAAAAACCATAATCGAAAACGGAGCGCGGCATTTATGCCGCTTCACCGTGCGAACGGCAGGAGTCACCGGATTCATTTGAACACGCCCTTCAGTGCGGACGTTGAAGCGGCATCAATGCCGCGCTCCTTCGCGCCAGCCGCCGCCGCGTTGCCCGCCGTCCGTTTCCAACGGCATCGTTCCGGGTTGGAATGTGTTCCGGCATAATCCATTCGAGGTATGGCGCACGCGTGAATAATCTGCTCCCATGAACCCAGCATCCGGCCGGTCACGGTGAATTGACTATGAACATGCTTCAAAAATTCCACGAGCGAGCTGCGACCTGCTCCGTTGCGTTGACCTGGTCGCTGGCGATGTTGTTCGCCACCCAGATGGCAGGCGCCGGCACAGTTCCGTCGCCGCAACCGTTCGGGCCGTTGCCGACCGCGCGGCAGTTGCACAGCCAGGAGAGGGAGTTCTACGGCTTCCTCCACTTCACCGTGAACACGTTCACCGACCGCGAATGGGGACTCGGTGGCGAGGAGGAAAAAGTTTTCAACCCGACCGATTTCAACGCGGCCCAGATTGTTTCAGCAGCAAAAGCCGCCGGCATGAAGGGGCTGATCTTGACCGCGAAGCATCACGATGGTTTTTGTCTCTGGCCCAGCAAATTTACGGAGCACTCCGTCAAAAACAGTCCGTGGAAAAATGGCAAGGGCGATGTGGTAAAAGAAATTTCCGCCGCGTGTCGCAAACAAGGATTGAAGTTCGGCATTTATCTTTCTCCTTGGGATCGCAATCACCAGAGTTACGGCAAACCGGAATACGTGACGCAATATCGCAACCAGCTTCGCGAACTGCTGACCAATTACGGCGACATCTTCGAGGTCTGGCTGGATGGCGCGAACGGCGGCGACGGATTTTACGGCGGAGCGAATGAAAGCCGGACGATTGACGCCAAGACTTATTACGACTGGGCGAATACGTTTCCAATCGTGCGCGAGCTTCAGCCGATGGCCTGCATTTTCAGCGATGCTGGGCCGGACCTGCGCTGGGTGGGCAATGAAAGCGGCGTGGCTGGCGACACTTGCTGGGCCACGATCAACAGCGAGGGGCGATACGCGGGCGGGAGTTCCGAAGGACTGAACTCCGGTGAGCGCCCCGGAACAGATTGGATTCCCGCCGAGTGTGATGTTTCGATCCGGCCCGGCTGGTTCTATCATGCGAAGGAAGACAACCGCGTGAAGACGCCGGAAAAATTGGTTGAGATTTACTATCAGTCCGTGGGTCGCGGCGCAAACTTCAACCTCAATCTCCCGCCCGACCGCCGTGGGCAGATTCACGAAAACGATGTCGCCTCGCTGCGGGAATTCCGTCGCATCCTGGACGCCACGTTCGCGAAGGATCTGGCGCGGGGAGCGAAACTTACCGCCAGCAACACGCGCGGCGGGGCAAAGCAGTTCGCGCCGAAAAACCTGCTCGACCACAAGCGCGACACCTATTGGGCCACCGATGATAACGTCACCACGCCCGAACTGGTTCTCGATCTCGGCAAGCCGGTGACGTTCAATGTCGTCAATCTGCGGGAGTATCTGCCGCTCGGTCAACGGGTCGAAGCGTTCGCGCTGGATCAGTGGAAGGACGGCAAGTGGGTTGAGTTCGCGAACGGCACGAGCATTGGCAATCGCCGCCTGGTTCGCGGAGAATTTATGACGACCGACAAAGTTCGATTGCGCATCACCCAGGCATCCGTCTGTCCGGCGCTGTCGGAAGTGGGCTTGTTCTGTGAGCAAGCCGCCTTCCGCGCCCAAGTTGAACGCGATAAAAAGCCGGTGGCGAAATGAGAAATTTTTCCTCAGCCGGGACGATGCAGTTGGAAACGAACAGCGAGCGACGCGTCGGCGGTTGGCGCGAAGGAGCGCGGCATTTATGCCGCTTCAACGTCCGCACTGAAGG
>JAYUAV010000558.1:0-4841 GCA_043741175.1 Verrucomicrobiota bacterium | reverse complement strand
GACGAACTCCGTCACCAGCGTGACAAACGCCACGCTCAATCTCGCCCTGGGCGCAGTCACCACGGTTCCCAGCGCCACCACCGCGGTGATCAACACCGCCACGCTCAATGTCAGCGGCACGAACGTCATCAACATCACGAGCGGTTCTGGTCTAACTCCCGGCGTGGTGAAGTTGATTGATTACACGAGCAGCGGAAATCGCTCAGGCGGCGGATCGTTCGTTCTTGGCACGTTGGCGCCGGGCTTGCAGGCCACTTTGATTGATGGACCGACTGATGTTCGCCTGAACGTCACCCTCTCTGTCCAATCCCTGACTTGGACAGCTTCGGCCAGCAGCGATTGGGCAACGAATGGATTGGCCAACTGGAACGGTGGCGTCGCCACGTATCTGGAGTATCCCTCCGGTGTTGGTGACGTAGCTAACTTCGTGGATTCTCCAAGTACTTTCTACACGGTGAATCTGACTAGCGATGTCAAACCGGCACTCGTGAACGTGAGTGGCCCCAATGCTTCTGTGACCTTTATCGGTACTGGCCGCATCGTCGGTACGAATGGTTTGACCAAGACAGGCATCGGCATCTTGACCATTGCGAACACCAATACTTACGACGGTGTGACATCGGTCGAAAACGGCACCTTGCAAGTGGCTACTAATTCCGCCCTCGGCTCGGCTGTCGGCGAGACTGTGGTTGCGAGCACTGGAGCATTGTCCATCGGTTCTGGTGTCACGGTTTCTGGTGAGACTGCGAGGATTTCCAACCCTGGTTTTGGAGGCTCGCGTGGCGCACTTCGGGGTGCTGACGCCAACGACAACGTCTGGGCTGGGCCGATTGTTCTAGCAATAAACAACGGTCGTATCGGCACGGAAGATGGCGGCAAACTCACCGTTTCAGGTCCGATCAGCGACGGAGGAAACAATTACGCGGTGCTATATCGGCCCGGCAACAGCGGCGGAATCGTGATCGCTGCTGGCTCTGGTCATTCTTACGGTGTGACCGCGACATTTGGCGGCACCGTCAAACTTGGCGCAAGCACCGGTTTCTCAACCAACGCTCTTCAAGTGGGTGCTGGCACGGTTGACCTGAATGGTTTCAGCTCGACGGTTGGCGGACTGTTTGAATTTGCAGGTGGCGGGCCGGGTGTCATCCTCAACAACGGAGGGTCGCCGAGCACGCTCACTTTCAATGTCGCTGACACGAATATTTTTGATGGAACGGCTTCGATTCAAGACGGCACTCAGCCGATCAGCGTGGTCAAATCGGGCGGTGGTCGTCAGAATTTGATTTCCACCAATGCCAATACCTACACCGGCAGCACGGTGGTGGATGGTGGCGAACTTCGTCTTCGCACCACCTTGGCAAACTCGCCGGTAACTGTGAATTCAGGAGGAATATTGTCTGTCGGCATCTCCGCCACAGTCAACGGCGCGATCACGGTCAACAGCGGTGGAACTCTGTCACCGGGCATCCCGTTCGTCATCGGCGTGCTCACCAACACCAGCACCGTGACACTCAACGCGGGCAGCACCTGTGCGTTCCGTTTGGATGCCGGAAACACAAATCTTAACGATCGTCTCGTCGCTAACAACGTGAACTACGGTGGAACATTGGTCGTGACAAATGTGGCTTTCACACCGGTCACAAATGGCCAAGTATTTCAACTCGTTAGTGCCGCAGCGACTACGGGGAATTTCGCCAATGTGGCGAGCGTGACCATCTATCCTGGAGGCACGGGTACATTCAGCGCAGCCACGGGACAATTGACGATCACGTCTGTTCCTGCCGCACCGACACTGAATGTAATTCAATCTGGTAATTCCTTGCAGTTCTCTTGGGCAAACCTGAACGGCATCTATCACCTGCAAGCTCAGACGAACAGTTTGAATGTCGGCATCAGCACCAACTGGAGCAATTACTCGGGCGGCAACACGAACTCGCTGACAGTGCCGATTGATGCGGCGAACGCGGCAGTCTTCTACCGCCTGATCGCACCTTGATAAAACTTAGTGAGTGTTTGGTTTGGCTGGCGGGGTGAATGCCTCGCCAGCCATTTAATCGGACGAACAAATGATAATTAATCGCACCACCATGCCATCTCGCTCATTGAGTCCGCAGCGACATCACGCTTTCACATTGATCGAGCTGCTGGTTGTCATCGCCATCATCGCGATATTGGCGGCCATGTTGTTGCCGGCATTGTCCCGCGCGAAAGAGAAGGCGAAGCGCACGGCTTCCACCAACAACATCAAGCAACTGACGCTCGCTGGACTGATGGACGCGAGCGACAACGATGAAAGATTCGCGCTCCCCGTCACCACAAATCCCTACAAGCTGACCAACACCCTTCGCGACACGTACACTCAAAGCTACCGCGTCCAACGCGCCTCATTTTATTGTCCTTCCAATCCAAGTTGGGACGCGGACAGCTTCTGGTTCGGCACACCCGCGGTCGTTGGATACGCCTACTACGCTGGCCGTGCCGAATACAATGACCCCACCCAAGTGAACAGTTATTACATCGGCAACGGGGCACTGACTGGAACTGGAATTCCGGGTGACAACATTCGTGGTCACTTGCCGGCGTTCCCCATGAAGACCACGGACAATGCTTACTACAAAATCCTCTGGACGGATTTGACCCGGAAGTTTGGCACTGCTGGCTGGGTGCGCACAGATGGAAGACAAGGCGTTAATCATTACGAGAAGGGCAATCCCGCCGGTCAAAACGAAGGCTATACCGACGGTCATGTGGAATGGGCCAAGTTCTCTAAATTCTCCAGTCCTGCAAAAATGAAAATGGACGACGGAGGACCATTGGACATCTATTTTTACAGCGGGAAATAAAGCGGCGCGAGCATGGCGTGACGCACTTGCCCGCGCCTGATTTCAGCGGCCACGAATCTCTTTGCGATACTTCAACGGTGTGGTTTGCAGTTCTGACCTGAAAATTCCCGCCATGTATTCGGGTGAGCCGTAGCCAGCCGATTCCGCCACATCGGGAATCGGCAGATCGGTTTCCTCCAACAAACGTTTCGCCCGCTCCAGATGCACGCGGCGGATTTCGCTCGCAGGAGTGCGGTGCAACACCTGCATGAATCGCTGCTCCAACGCGCGACGCGAAACTCCCGAGTGGCGCGTCACATCTTTTACTTCGATGCGTTGCGAGTCGTTTTCCCGGATGAAGCTCAACGCGCGCGCCAATGCTCGATCTTGGATCGCCAGCGTATCGGTGGAACGTCTCGCGATGATTGAAAGGGGCTTGAGCATGACCGGCTTCGTGTTTGTCGGACGACCCTGCATAAGCGAGTCCAGCAACCGCGCTGATTCGTGACCGATTTGTTCGCCAGCCGCTTGCACCCCGGAAATGGGCATGAACAGAACGTCGCAAAGCAATTCATCATCCGTGCCGCTGAGGACTGCGACTTCCTCCGGAACGAGCAATCCAACGAGGTCGCACGCGTAAATGATTTCCCTGGCACTGCTCGGATTCCATGTCAGAACTGCGACGGGCTTCGGCAGGGTCTTGAGCCATGCACCGAGTTTTTCGAGATCGAGATTCCAATCCGGTTCTGCGCCCGTGGCGGGCTTGGCCTCGAAGGACGCGAAATCGCATCCAGCTTCCATGACCGCATTAACAAATCCCTGTTGATGTCTTGCGACATAGGCCAGTCCTTCCAAGGTGAAATAGGCAAAATGACGAAACCCTCGGTCTATGAAATGTTGCGCCGCCATCCGCGCCGACGCGTCATGGTCGGTCATGACGCGTGGAAAATTAACTCCGGGAAGTTGGATGCCGGAGACGTTCACGATGGGAACATTTAACGCTTTGAGTTCTTCGGCCATTTCCAATCGCCCGATCCGCGCGATGACACCGTCGGCCTTCCAACCTGTTGGAACGCGGATGCGTTCTTCCGTTCCTCGCGCTTCGAGGAAAATATGCCACGGGCCGTTCTTCAGATCGTAACGATGGATGCCGCGATGGATCTGCCGCCCCCAAGTTGTGGCCGTATCCACCAGAACCGCGACGCGCGGGGGTTGGCGGTTTTTGGTTTTCTTGGCGACGGGAATCGGGTGCTTCATCTGGTGTTGCGCGTATTCTTAGAAGAATTGCGCTGGCGTGGCTATCGAAAAGCAGGCTTCTGGGGCTAACATGCACTCATACAAACTACTTCAAGGATGCAAATCGCAGACGAACTTTGGCGACACTCAATAAGCGAAGGATGAATTTATGGTTCAAGTCGAACATAGCGGTTTGAAACGTCACCTGCTGAAGCGGGAATTGACCTGCGACCTGGCGGTCATCGGCGGCGGGTTGGCGGGTGTGTGTTGCGCCATCACGGCGGCACGTGCGGGACTCAGGGTCACTTTGATCCAGGATCGTCCGGTGCTCGGCGGCAACGCCTCCAGCGAGGTGCGACTCTGGATTCTCGGCGCGACCTCGCACATGGGGAACAACAACCGCTGGGCGCGCGAGGGCGGCGTGATTGACGAACTGCTCGTCGAGAATATGGCGCGCAATCCCGAGGGCAACGCTCTCATCCTGGACACCGTGGTGATGGAAAAAGTCGTGCAGGAGAAAAATATCACGCTCCTGCTCAACACCGCCGTCCACGATCTCGAAAAAAACGACGCCGACACCATCAAGACCGTTCGCGCCTTCTGCTCGCAGAATTCCACCGAGTATCTCGTGACCGCGCCGTTGTTCTGCGATGCGTCGGGCGACGGTATCGTCGGTTTCATGGCGGGCGCGGCGTTTCGTATCGGCACGGAGGCGTCGTCCGAGTTCGGTGAAAAATTTGCGCCCACGAAGGCGAACGGTGAACTGCTCGGCCACTCGCTTTA
>JAYUAV010000557.1:0-6597 GCA_043741175.1 Verrucomicrobiota bacterium | reverse complement strand
ACCGTTGCCCGCGTTGTGATAGAGATGTGAAAACGCGCCTGCAAAATTCATCGGTTGGCCGTAAGCGCGAGTGCGTCCGTCAATCTTGTAGCCGACTTCCGCATCAATTTCCTTCGACCAGTTCACGTAACTACCGACGAAGAGATCAAGCTTGCCGTCGTTGTCGTAATCAATAAATGCAGCACAACTATTCCAATCATTCGTCGAGCCACCTACTCCGGCGTCGAGCGTGACTTCGTGGAACTTGCCTTTGCCGTCGTTGTGGAAAAGACGATTGCCACCAACTGCCGTGATAAAAATGTCGTCGAGACCGTCATTGTTGTAATCGCCAATCGCCGAGCCCATGCCATAGCAACTCACATCGAGACCTGAGCCAGCAGTCGCGTCAGTGAATTGACCGTGACTGTCATTGTGGTAAAGCGCGAGCGTGGACGGTTGTTTGCCAGCGGGAACGTGGCCGGGCCAGTAGGTTGAATTGACGAACAGTAAATCCTGATGACCGTCGTTGTCGTAATCCACAAAAGCCACGCCGCCACCCATCGTTTCGGGCAACAACTTATCGCCGTAAGCACCGTTGTTGTGTGTGAACGTGATGCCGGATTGTTTGGTGATGTCGGTGAACTTTGCTGTCGGCACTTCAGCTTGCGGGCGGGCAGGGGAAACGGGTGCGTTGAGTTGGGTGACCTGTGGCGCCGCTGCGGCGGGCTTGCGTTTAAGATAAAGAACTGTGCCACCGAACAAGGCGGCAACGATCACCAGAATAAGGAGCGACCAGCGAATTGCTTTGCCGATGATACGGTCGTCGGTGTGGACTAACTCCTCGTTGTCGTCAGGTGTGGGTGGATTGTTTTGCATAAGTTATCGGGTGGTTGAGATGGTTTTTGTGATGGTATCCAATCCAGGCGCGTTTGGTCGCTGCAAAGGATAAATCACCGTGGCTTGTGCAGCATGGTCGGCGGCGGGATTGGCGCGACGGGCGACGCTCACCGCATGATCCTGAGCATTGTAGTCAGGCAAAAACTTCGCGTGTTCCTGACGGTGAAAAGCAGCTTTGGCCTCGTCACCAAGCTGCGGATAAATCTGCGCGAGCGTGTAGTGCGCGGTCAGGTTTTCAGAATCCAACGCCAGAGTTTTCTGGAAGGATTCAACGGCGAGGTTTAGAAATTCTTTTTGCTTCGTGGGATCGGCGCGCTCCATTTTGGCGCGCTCGAAGTATGCCTGGCCGAGTTCGTTGATGACTTCGTAATCCTTGCTAAAATCGAAGCCGCGCTTGTCGAGTTCGGGATAGCGGTCTTCCAAAATGCTGCGGAACTCGGCGATGGCTTTGTCGAGGAAACCATTCTGCTTGTTCACCAATCCGTTGAACCACCCCACAGTCCAACGCGGTGCAGGCGGATCGCACTTCGCAGCCCGTTGCAACGCGGCCACGGTGTCTTCGAGGCGGCCTTCCTTGAAATACACACGCGCCAGATTCACCGGGCCGTCAGCTCGTCCGAGTTTTTCCACCTGCTCGAACGCTTCCGTGGCTTGGATCAACTGGCCTTTCTCCGCGCCGGTGTTGCCTTCGAGGAACAGTCCGATGCCGTAATCATTCCAGCGTTGCCACTCGGGGATGGTGGATGGTGGATTGTTGATAGTGGATGGAGGGGCGGACTCCTTGATGACGCCTTCGATGGGGAAAGTGATTTTATCCGCTGCGATGGTGGTGATGGGCAAGTCGTTCGTCACGGTGAACGGCGCGCCTTTGATGTAGTTCGTGCCGAAGACGTAGTTCATGTAGATCGTGTCAAACTTGCGATATTGCAGCCTCACTTCGACCGTCAATGGTTCGCTTTGGTTTTCCGGCACGACGAGTTCGTAGTGGACGACCTGTCCCGCACCGGGAGGAATCTGGTGGTTGTAGAGCGGCGTGAAGATGTCCTGCGGATTGCGCCGGTCAATGCGGTTGCCGTAACGGTCGAGCATATAGACGTTCAAAAAATGCGCCCACGGATCAACCTCGCGAAACGCGCCGAGTCCGCCGTTGTGACCGATGCGCTTGTCACCGCTTGAAACCTTCGCCTCCACCCACGCCTCGTTTGAATCCACTGTTCCCTGCGTGAACGGATGGCCGAGCTTCATCGTGCGGAGAACGACCTCGATCAGATAACGCCCACCGCGTTTGAGTTTTGGAATCTGCGGACGCAGCGGCGCTGTCAAAGTGTCATCAATCGAACCACCTTCCTTGATGCCGAAAATGTCCACGCGCAACGAGCCTTTGAGGAATTCCTCGTGTGCCTTGACCGTGTTTGTGTCGCCGCGAATGAATGCCACGCCGGTGTTGGCTGCAGGAAAGAGATGACTATGGATGAAACGCGCCGAGGTGTTGGTCTGGTTGAAAAAGTTCGCGCCGAAATCCTGCGACTCTTTCAACGGCATGTGGCAACCGGCACAATTCGGCTGCGCCTTCTCCGGGTAATAAAAACTTCTCGCGCCGTGACCTGACACGCCGCTGAGGAGGTAGGTGTCGTAATGATTCTGGCCGCGCAGGAACTCCTTATACTTGTTCAACTCTTGCGGGAGGCTGACTTTGTGACAGGTGGAGCAGAACTCCGCCGTGCGCATGACGGGCTTGAGAAAGGTTTTCTTGTGGAACTCCGGCTTGCCCTTGACCAACTGCTGGTTGACGTATTGCAGGAAGCTGTTCGTGCTGTAAGCGAATGGATAATGGATCGGCTCGTCAATCGTGTAGTCGGCGTTGCCCTTGGTGCTGTTGACGTGCGTGATGGCGTGGCACGCGGTGCAAGTGATGCCCGCTTGAGACGTGGGATGATTCACATCGTCGAAGTTCGGATCGTCAAACGCGCCGCTGAAGAACGGAACGACATCGTGACAACCCGCACACCAGCGCGAGGCTTTGACGTTGCCATCGCGCTTCAATGAAACCTGCCGCGTCTCTCGCACGCTGAAGAGATAGGGTTTGTTGTTGAACGAACTGAAATGATGCGCGCTGTGAAACCAGCCCTTGTAGGCGTCTTGATGACATTTCAAACAGTAGTCATCCATCATCAAAGTTTTCGCCGGGATGAAATTGCCCGATGCCGTGCGCGCGAGTGACGGTTCAAAATATTTTTTACCTTCGGCTGAACCCACTTGGTTTTTCTTCGGGTGCGCGGAGTGCAACAGCACCATGCCAACCGTGACCAAACCCACCGCTCCGCCCCAGCGCAATCCGACTCGCCAGTTGATGCGCGGCCCGGCCAGCCGATGCAATACGTAGAGCCAGATGGCGAGCAGTGGCGTGATGACATGCGCCCAGTAGGCCACGGAACGCGCATTCGGATTTTTCAGCCCCACATTTTTGAACTGGAAAATATCAATGCGCGTGAGCAGCAGTCCGGTGATCAAGATGACGAGACTCGTGGCGAACAGCAGGTAGCCCACCTGAACCGCGCGGCGATTTGGCCGGTCGTAGGAATTCCGCATGTGGACGAAACCGAAGATGACAACCGGCAACACGAGCAATAATCCCAGCCCAAGGTGCGTGCCGAACATGACCATGTAGAACCAGCTTTGATACGTGGTATTCGGATCAGTCTTGAGCCATTCGAGAAACGTGATGGCGGAGAGATAGACGGAGTTCGCGGCGAGAATGGCGACGAGCGCAAAAATAAAATACAGCAGGATGCGTAAGCGCGGGCCGATGGCGCGCACGTATTTCTTGCGCGGCGCGTTTGAGTTGTCTGGCTCGGTCATGGTGCGAGTTGTTTAATCCTCGGAGCGCGGGCGGTCCCTCGCCCGCAGCGTTCCGCCGGTCAGAGAGCGATTGAAAATCCGCAAGCGTCTCTCGCTATTCACCCGCTGCGGACGAGGGACCGTCCGCGCGCCGCTCATTTCGCCGCCGACTTGATGGCGACAGTGCTTTTCGGTGACGCCGGGATTTCCTCGCGCTGGAAATTCACCACACGTTGAAAATCTTTCGTCGGCTTGCCATCTACTTCCACCCAGCCCCGGATGACGAGGTCGGGACGGACTTGGGATTTGGGCTCAAGATCAAAGTCCCGGCCCTCCGCCCACTCGGCGCGATTTGCATCCAAGCCGCCGAACCAACTGTCAGATTTGTCACCAGCGGCGTCTCCTGACGAGATGTCGAGCGGCACCCAGCCGAGACCGGGCGCAAAGAAATTCGGCCAGCAGCGATAGCCCGGATCATGATCTTTGCCGTTGTTCTCTGGTTTCAACCGGCTGCCAAACATGAGGCGGCAAGGAATCCCGCGCGCACGGCAGAGCGAAATGAACAGCGCGTGTTGATCTGTGCAACAATCGCCCGTGCCTCCCATGCACTCAGCCGTATCGCCGAGGCATTTACCTTTGGGTGTGGGGCTGGACTTGGAGTAGTGCTCGCTTTTCTCGATGACATAATCGAAAAACAGTTTTGCCTGAAGCACGGGATTTGTTTCATCGCCTGCGATCAGGTCGGCAACTTTCTGAATTTCCGGCGACACTTCCATGTGAACTTCATCCCGTCGCGACTCTTTGGCGAAGGTGCGACGATGCACGTCGGTGACTGGGCTGGCTTTTGTCGCGTCAGCCATGCTGGAGACGGCGCGGCGGAGAACTTTGAATTCCGTCACCACGCGCAATGGTTTGGCGGCGTTGGCGGGGGCGTCGGCATAGACCCACGAGCGTCCGTAGGTGGAATCCCGGGTGATGCGAAATGATTCCGGCGCTTCCACCACCTTGAATTCTATCACGCGCTGTTCAGGCCGATCTTCTGGCATCCAAAACCAACCGCGCACTTGCTTCGCGCCTTCGGTGATGTTGGTCACGGTGTAGGTCTGGCGAACCGTATAGAGCGCATCTGCTTGTGCCGACGAAACGCAAAACAATATCGGCAGCGCAATCAATGACGCCATCGCGGTGACAGTGCGGCTGTGCGCTGTTGCAGGATTCGGGCGTTTCATAAGTGTGTGAATCATAGGTTGAGTTTCAGTTGAGTTGCGAGGGTTGATTCAGGATCAGAACTTCCAATTCAAATCCAGACGGAAGCGATTGCCGTCCTGCACAGTGGTGATGGCATCCACGAAGAAGGCGCGCGCCATCAGGTTGACTTGTTTTGAAAGCGCGTAGGCCAGTCTGACCTCGTGACCCTTGATGTCGCTAAGGTCGGATTGCGTGGCGTTGCCGAAACGCGCCCAGTCATCCTG
This sequence comes from Verrucomicrobiota bacterium, assembly GCA_043741175.1. Classification (GTDB taxonomy): domain Bacteria; phylum Verrucomicrobiota; class Verrucomicrobiia; order Limisphaerales; family JADLHS01; genus JADLHS01. The sequence goes on along the minus strand of JAYUAV010000557.1, from coordinate 1,411 downwards.
CGCGTAGGAAGCGTTGACGGCAAAAGTCTCGATGTGAGCGTAGTAATAACCGACCAGCCAGTCGTGGCGTTTCTTCAACTGCCCCAACTGCGCGGAGAGGACATAGCCAAACGTCTCATCGGTGTTGGCAGCAGGAAGCGGCGCGACATCCGCAGCGTCGTAATCCTTGAAGTTGTTGAACACATCCACGCCAAGCGCGAACGGAACGCCCTTCACAGGAACACTCCACTGCGCGCTGGCCACGCCGATGAGATAATCGCGGTCGCCGTTACGATTGCGAAGATTTCGTGCACCTTCCTCGCCATTCATGAAATGCAATCCAGCGGCGACCGTGAACTGCGATGCCTTGACCGGCAGACTGTATTTAATCTGGCCGGAAACCATCTGGCCGTTCAGATCGTAACCGCCGTCCGGCAGATAAAACGCACCACCGATCAACGACATCTTGCCGTCGCCGACCTTCATGTCATAGGACGCCGCAAGCCCGGTGGGCGTCACGTCTTCATCCCAGAACATTTCATTCTGCTGCCAGAACGGCGTGGTGTTTCGTCCGGCCCAAGCGGTGAAGCCACCCTCCTTGAACTGGACGAAATACCGGTCGGCGACGAATTCAGTTGTGTCACGAACGCCATCGTCGGAGGCGAACGTCAGGTGTGGTGACTGTTGGCTGTGAGCATTGCCCGTGCGAACGCGTGTGCCGAGCGACCACGCTTGGTCGAATTGATAATTCAGCCCCGCCCGAACGCGGATCCGCCCGCGATCCCGGTCAACACGCTCCACGCCCGCAGCAGTGTGGGAATCCCAATCCGATTCGTACCGCAGACGTAGGTCGCCGTAGAAAGTGAGGTTGGTGTTGTTGTCAATCCACGGAATATCCGTAGCCGCGTGAGTGCGGGTGACGAGTGTTAAAATAGTTCCGCCGATGACGGCAAAGTTAAGCAATTGTTGTTTCATGAATTATCTAGGTGACGGCGCACTTTGGCGTAATCACCTCTGAACTCCAATGGAACGGGGGCGAACGGCTGTGTTTCTGGGACGAAAGGAGGGCGCGCAGACGATTTAACCAACCCCAAGTTGCTGCAACTTGTCGCGATACCGCCGACTCAAGGTCAGTTTTGTTCCGCTTTGGAGCGTGATCTCGCAGCCGCCGTAAAATAACCGCTTGAGTTCCTTGATGCGCGTTGCGTTGACGATGATCGAACGACTGATGCGGACGAATTGTTCCGGGTCAAGCCGCGCTTCGAGCGCACTCAACGTCTCGCGCAGTAAGTGCGATTTTACGCCAACGTGCAGTTCGGCGTAGTTGTCTGCCGACCCGATCCAATCCACATCGGCAAGGTTCACCCACAAGATGCTTCCGCCCGATTTGACTGCGATGCGCTCAGGAGCTTTCGCCGCTGGCTTTAACTCG
>JAYUAV010000556.1:0-1751 GCA_043741175.1 Verrucomicrobiota bacterium | reverse complement strand
GAGCGTGTCCGGGTCAGGCCAACTGAGTTGCTCGATGGTGGGCGGCGGTGCGGAGTGAAGGACGCGGCGGGCGGTTTCGAGCGGATCGGGATCGCGGATCAGAATCGTGGTCGGGCCAACGGTCATCGCACCGAGCCTGTTGCCGGGCGGCGGGAGGATCAATTCAGCATCGCGCGAGGCGAGCAGGTGTTGCGTGAGACCTTCGGAAAGCCACGGCGGGATTTCCGCATCGTGATTGCCGGGATTGCGATCAGCCATCTCCTGCAACAGAACTCGCACGATGGAGCGGATGAACCGCGTGCGATCCACGAGCTGCGGGACTTCGAGACGATAGCTCCAAGTTCTGCCGACGCGCTCCTTGGCGATGGTGATGTCGCCACCGGCGCGGAGCGTGATGTTGACGCGTGCGGTCCAATCGCGCGCCGCATCGAGGTCGGTGCAGAGTGCCTGCTTGATGCGTTCGCAGGAGACGACGAGCAGGGCGGGTTCGAGTTCGAGGAGTTTGGTGTCTGAGTCCGTCGCGGTGCGGCGTTGAGTGGTCATCGCACCGCGCCGGTCAATGATGATGAACTGCCCGGAAGCACTTCGCATGATGCCGCTGGCGTTGGGCAGCATCGTCTGCGCGACCAACGAATCTCCCGCGAGGAACAGTATTCCGAGCGCGAGAAGGGTTTTCATAGCGGGGAAGTTTTAACCACGAAATACACTAAACACACGAAATTGGGACGAAAAGAAATCCGATCCGGCCTGTTCAGCTTTTGTGTTTCTTTCGTGTAGTTCGTGTGTTTCGTGGTTCAAAAGCATTTTCCAGTTAACCGCCTGTCACTTTTTCGCGGCAGCTTTGGCGGGTTTGGTTTCTGTTTTAGCGGCGGGCTTGTCCGCGACGCTTGCGGCGGATGCGGATTTCCCGGAGTCAGAATCTTTCTTCGCAGCCTGCTTGTAGCCTTCGCTGCGATAATCAGTGATGTAAAATCCGCTGCCCTTGAAGATGAGTCCCGCGCCCGCGCCGATCTTGCGCGAGACGCGTCCGCTGCATTTTTTTTTCTGGCGTCCGACGGTGAGTGTGCATTTGGTCAACGGCTTTTCAGACATGGTTTGTCTGGCGTCGAACTCTCCGCCGCACTTGTTGCAAACGTATTCGTAAGTAGGCATAAACCGATGATTGAACTGTGTGAACCGAAAATTATCTACGCTTGCGACGACCTGCTGGAGCGAAGTGATAGCCACCATGCACGCGCACGGCAGTGGCTTTGCCGGGGAAACCTTGCGGCGCGCCGGGCTTGTCCGCTTCAAACAACGCGGTGTAGCGGTAATCAAATTTCTCCATCTTCACGCGCTCAATTTTCTTCCCGATGAAGCGTTCGATTGAAGCCACAGGTTGCGCGTCCTCGGCAACCATGAGCGTGAAAGCGTCACCCGATGACTCAGCGCGACCCGTGCGTCCGATGCGATGGATGTAATCTTCCGGGTGCAGCGGCACATCGTAGTTGATGACGTGGCTCACGTCGGCGATGTCCAGTCCACGCGCGGCGATGTCCGTGGCGACGAGCACCTCGAATTTGCCGTCGCGGAAACCTTGCAACGCCTGTTCGCGCTCGCTCTGGGTGCGGTTGGAATGAAGAACGGCGACGGCATGATTGCCGCGCTTGAGAGTGCCTGCAACGCGATCCGCGCCGTGTTTGGTGCGGCAGAAAATGATGACGGACTCGTATTTGACTTCTTTGAGCAACGCTTCGAGCAGATCGGTTTTC
>JAYUAV010000555.1:0-4751 GCA_043741175.1 Verrucomicrobiota bacterium | reverse complement strand
CTGACATCAATCGTTTTCAGATCCACGAGTCCTGCCATCGGCGAATACGCAAAATCCGCTGCGAGCTTCAACGCAGCCTGCACCGCTGGAGATTCCACTGCGCGACCCGGTTGCAGATCGCCCGGCTTGATCCCGCGCAACACCGGCAATGAATCGTCTCCCTGCGCGAGCGGACGCGTGCGCTGACGCGGATCAAGCGGCTGGATCACAAACCCTGCTGCGTCCAGATGAAATACCGCCGTCTCCACGCCGCCACGACCATTCGAGCGCAACACAGTCACCTGCGCCACCGGTTCGCGCTCCGTCACGCGGATGCGCAACGTCTTCGGCAAAATCCGCTCCACAGAAACTGTCGCGATCATCGGCACCATTTCAAGATCACGCTTCACACGCGCCAGATCGAGTGCGAGAAGATTTTCGCCAGGCCGCACATTCGCCCAGCGTCGCAATTGGTCCGGCACGATCACGCCATCTGTCTGCGCCTCGATGCTGTTGATCGCAAACGCCGGATTCTCATACGCGACGCGATTCAACACCCACTCGCCGCCGCGCCAACACGCATATGCGCCGATCACAAGCCCGATCACTGAACCGAACGACAGCGCCACGAAACGCATCCGCGATTTGCGTACCTGATCGGAACGCAATTTCACGTCCAGCACATGCACGCGCCCTAATCTCCGATTGACTTGTTTCTTTCTGAAAAAACTCATTTCCTTCTGAGAGCCAGTTCCACCATCCGCTGACACAAATCCGCATAACCGATCCCCGCAGCCGCTGCCGCCTTCGGCAACAGACTCGTCTCCGTCATGCCCGGAAGCGTGTTCACTTCCAGCACCACGGGATCGCCATTCGCGCGCACCATCACATCCACGCGTGAGTAATCGCGCCCACCAATCGCCTTGAACGCCGCTAATCCCGCAGCCTGCACGCGTTTGGTTGTCGCTTCATCAAACGGCGCGGGACAAAAGTATTCCGTCGCACCCACGCTGTATTTCGTCCGGTAATCATAAACGCCGGACTTCGGTCGCACCTCGACGATAGGCAATGGCTTGTCATCCAGAATGCCCACCGTGGTTTCGCGACCGATGATTTTTTCTTCAACCAACACCTGCGAATCATGCCGCAAAGATTCCGTCAGTGCTGCCGACCATTCCTCAACGCGCTCGACAAATTGCAATCCTACGCTCGATCCTTGCCGCACAGGTTTGATGACCATCGGTGGATTCCAACCCATCGGCCAAGGCGTTTTCGCCGTTTCCAAAACAAACGACCGCGCCGTCGGCACGCCTGCCGCCACACATCGCTGCTTGGTCAACGCCTTATCAAAACCCACACGGCTCGCAGCAGCATCACAACCGGTGTAAGGCACGCCCAACAATTCCAACTCCGCTTGCACCGTTCCGTCTTCGCCATACGTCCCGTGCAACGCCAGAAAAACAACGTCTGTTCCGCGCGACAACTTCCAGCCCGGCAACTGCGGATCAAGTTCCACTACCTCATGACCGAGCGAACGCAGTGCCGCTGCCACCGATGAGCCTGAACGCAATGAAACGTCCCGTTCCGCGCTCGGCCCGCCGAGCATGACTGTGATATTCAACTTTGAAACTGCTGGCATAACTTCAATGTTCTCCGACAATTTCCACTTCCGTGTGCAACTCGATCCCGCGTTCAGCCTTTGCCTTCGCTTTAATGATCTCGATCAAATCCAAAACATCACGCGCCGTGGCCGAGCCATCGTTTGTGATAAAATTTCCGTGCTCGAACGAAACCATCGCGCCCCCGACTTTTGTTCCCTTCAAGCCAAGCTCCTGCACCAACTTGCCCGCCGGAATCGTCGTCGGGTTCTTGAAACAACAACCCGCACTCGGTGCCGCTGGTTGTGAATCCCAGCGCTTGTTGCTGAACACGCTCATGCGTTGCTCGACTTCCTCGCGCGTCGCCGCTTTGCATTTGAACACCACTCCAAGCGCGATGTGATCCTTCAGCAACGCGCAACAGCGATACTCGGCTTTAATTTCTGCACCTGACAAATCACGCGTGTTCCCGGCGTGATCCATCACGCGCACGGATTCCACCGCGCCAAAAGTTTCTGCGCCCATCGCGCCCGCATTCATGCGCAACGCCCCGCCGACACTGCCTGGAATACCTTCCAGAAACTCCACGCCTGTCAGTCCCGCGCGCTTGGCATCTACTGCAACCTGTTTCAATTTCGCGCCCGCACCGCAACGGATTTTTTCACCAACGATCTCAACTGCGCTGAAACCCGGATGCGCTAGGCAGATCACCACACCACGAATCCCGCCATCGCGCACGAGCAGATTCGATCCGCGTCCCAGCACGAAAAAGCTTTCACCACGCTCGTTGCAAAATCTCAGCACAGCCGCCAAGTCTGCTTCACTCGCTGGCTCTACATAAACATCCGCCGGGCCACCCACGCGCAAGGTTGTCTTCTTCGCCAGCGGTTCATTCGCGCGCAACACGCTCGCGGCAGACAAGCATCCCGCGAGTTCTCCGGCAAGTGTAGCGAGATTTGTCTTGGGCGATTCCATGATGGGCGCAGCGATCATGTGAGTTGAGTTGCCATCGAAACCACGACCTGCTGATTGAAGCTTGGAATTTCTCTGATGCTTGATGCTTGGTGCTTGGTGCTTTTCTCTTCCGCTCTGCCAAGGCTCATGAGGATCGCATCCGCGATTTTCTCCGCTGCCTTCGGCTCATGCCATCGCGCCAGCGCAGTTCGAATGCCTTCGCGCTCGGCTGTGTCCTCAACCAATTCGCGCAGCAGGGTAGAAACTTTCTCCGGCGTCGCATCGCTTTGTTGAAGCAATTGCGCCGCGCCCGTCTCCTCAAACGCTCGCGCATTGTGCCATTGATGATTGTCCGCCGAGGTCGGCAACGGCACGAGCAGCGTGGGCAATCGCATCGCCGCAATCTCTGCGAGCGACGACGCACCCGCGCGGCTCACGCACGCCGTCGCTGCGCCAAGTGCGAGTTCCATCTGCGAAATAAACGGGTGCACGACGGCTTTCAACTCGTGTTTCGCGTAAGCCTGCTTCACTTTTTCGACGTCGTTCGGCCCGGCGAGATGAAGCCACTGCCATTGCAATGCGTGACGCGCAAGCATCGGCAACGCGCCGACGATGAGATCGTTCACACCTCGCGCGCCTTGGCTGCCGCCCGTGATGAGAACCACGGGCCGCGCAGGATCAAGCCCCAGCGCAAGACGACACGCCGCTACTTCGCGAAATTGAAACTCTGGTCGCACGGGTGTCCCGGTGATGATCGCTTCCCGCGCGGCGATGCGTCCCTCTGCTTCGGAAAATCCGACGAATGCCTGATGCACAAACCGCGCGAGCCAACGATTCGCCTTGCCGGGAATCGTGTTCGACTCATGCAGAAAAGTTTTCACGCCCATCCCCTTCGCCGCAAGAACCGGCGGCGCTGCGGTGAATCCGCCCATCGCCAACACTGCATCCGGGCGACGCGTCTTGAACAACGCTCGCGCGGCGTGGAATGATTTCACAAAGCCGCCGAAGAAAGCGATGCGGTTGCCGCTCTGCAATGCGACAGCAGGAAGCGTGACGACTTCAACATCGCGCGCGGACTTGACAGCCTGTTGATCTACGTCCTTCGGCGAGATGAGAACGCTGACGGTGCAGCCGCGCGCCGTGAGTTGATCCGCCACAGCGAGTCCTGGAAAAAGATGACCGCCCGTGCCGCCGCAGGCGATTGCGACGTGTGGCTTGTGTTCACTGGCGTGCGTCATGTGGCTTGCGCGCTTGAGAGTTCGTCCGAGGCGAAAGGATTTGAAACTTTGATTTCAGACGCGCGAGCCTGTCGCGCCACGCTGAACAAAACGCCGACACACGCGAGCATCGCGAGAAGATTCGAGCCTCCGTAGCTGATGAACGGCAGCGCCAGCCCCTTGTTCGGCAATGCGCTGGTGACGACGCCGATGTTGATGAACGCTTGCAAGCCGATCAGAAAAGTGATGCCGGACGCGAGCATCGTGCCGAATGTGTCACGCGCATGGGTCGCGATGTACACGCCGCAAAGGATGATCAGCACGAAACCCAACACCACACCGAGCGTGGCAACGAGTCCGAGTTCTTCACCAATGATCGAGAGAATAAAATCCGTGTGATGCTCCGGCACGAAGCCGAGTTTTTGGCGACCATTGCCCAATCCCAATCCGAACCAGCCTCCGGAGCCGAGCGCGATCATCGCTTGATACGCCTGATAGCCGACGCCGTCTTTCGTCTCTTCGAGATTCAGCCAACTGAAAAGCCGCTTCGCCCGCATCGGGTCGTGCCAGAAAGAAATCGCCAGCGCAGTGATCGCCAGAACAATCGGAGGGATGATGAATTTCAATCGAACTCCCGCGATAAGAAGCATCAGCCCTGTGACCGTCGCGAGCAAAATAGTTGTACCGCGATCCGGCTCGATGAAAATCAAACCGAGCATCGAAGCGATGATGACGCCGGGCAGCAACACGCCGTACTTCAACGTGTCCATCTTCCGCTGATACCGATCACAATACCAAGCCGTGATGATGATCAGCGCGATCTTGGCGACTTCGGAGGGTTGGAAACTCACTCCACCGAACTTAAACCAACGGCTCGCGCCTTTGACCTTGTGTCCGACGTGGGGGACGAACAACAACGCCAACATCACAATGGCGATGACAAAGATCGGCCACGCAAATTTTTTGAGCAGTTGATAATCCAAGCTCGCAGCCAGCACGCACG
>JAYUAV010000554.1:0-4215 GCA_043741175.1 Verrucomicrobiota bacterium | reverse complement strand
TGGCGCATCGTGGCTTTTTATCGCGACCGGTATTCAGAGTTGGACAAAATCACGAACTTCTGAGGCGGGATTCAACTCCCAGCCGCACACAGGCTGGGTTGAATAAGGAAGCCAGGAAGCCAAGAACGGAAAGATAAAAGATTCCAGCCCTCCTGCCTTCCTTATTAAATGGCCGTCTCTCCCAAAATGTTTGTTCGCCTCATTGAATGATTCTCCTTATACTCGGTCAAACAGATGCCGCGCGGCAACCGATGAGCGCTCTCTGCAATCTCGGATGTTCCAGCGGCCACAAATGATCATGTCACAAAGACTAGTCCTCACAGCCCTGCTTCTGGCGGCAGGTTATTTCACCACCCTTCCCCTGCTCTACGCGGATGTTCCAACGAACACCGCACCCGCAGCGGCAACCTCCGTGGCTTCCACCAATCTGCTCGCACCGGGAAGCGACGACGCTCAGATCGCCTACGTGGCCGCACGCGCGCTGGAACAAAATCATTTCCGCCAACATCTGCTCACGGACGAGTATTCGGAAAAGTTCTTTGATCGCTACATCGAAGCACTGGATCCGCAACGATTGCATTTCACGCAGGAAGACTTGGCCAGCTTTGCAAATTATCGCACCAATCTCGACAAACTCATGTTCGCGAAGCGGCTCAGAGCAGATACCCGGCCTGCGTACGAAATTTTCAATCGCTTCCGTCAACGGATTAACGAACGCATCAGTTACGTCAACGAACTCTTGAAGACGGAGCAGTTCGTGTTCAACTCGGATGAAACAATTACGATCAACCGCAAAGATGAACCTGCTCCACGCGACCTCGAAGAAGCCCGCCATCTCTGGCGGCAACGCCTCCTCAGCGAATATCTCGGTGAGAAAGTAGGCAAGCTCGCCGCCAAGAAAAAGAAGGAGCGCGATGAGGCGGATGCAAAAGAAAAGAAGAAGAGGCCCGACGCGAAGTCAGACGAAGCCAAGAAGGTCGAGAAGGATGCGCCCAAGAAAACCGAGGCGGAAGAGATCGTTGAGACGCTCATCAAGCGCTACAACCGCATCGGCCACTTCTACGCAGAGTTTGATCAGGACGACGTGCTGGAGGTGTATCTCACATCGCTCGCTCACGTCTATGACCCGCACACGGACTATTTCAACCCGCGTCAGGCGGAGGATTTTTCCATCGGAATGAATCTGGCACTCTTCGGCATAGGCGCGGTGCTCACGGCGGAGGATGGTTATTGCAAGATCACCGAATTGAAGCCAGGCCCGGCGTTTAAGAGCGGAAAGATCAAAGTGGGTGATCGCATCGTGGCTGTGGCGCAAAGCGACGCGCCGTCCGTGGATGTTGTCGAAATGAAACTCAGCAAGATCGTCCAGTTGGTGCGCGGACCCAAAGGTAGCGAAGTGCGGCTGACCATCGTATCGCCCGACAGCACGATGGATCGCCGCGAAGTGAAGTTGATCCGCGACGAAATCAAACTCGACGATCAAGCCGCGAAGGGGAAGGTCATTGATATACCGGCGGGCCTGGGCAAGACCAACCGCATCGGCGTGATTGATCTTCCGTCCTTCTACGTGCCGATGGATCTGAACGGCCCGCGCAAATCCGACGGCGAGAAAGCCACACCGCATTTCACCTCCACTGATGTCGCCAAGCTGCTCGCCAAGTTCAATCAGGAAAATGTTCAAGGCGTCATTCTCGACCTGCGGCGCAACGGCGGCGGATCACTCGAAGAATGTGTGAAGCTCACCGGCTTGTTCATCAAAGACGGCCCGGTGGTGCAAGTGAAGGATGCGTTCAAGCATATCTTTGTGGATGAAGACCGTGATTCACGCGTGCAATACAACGGCCCACTCATCGTCTTGACCAGCCGCCACAGCGCGTCGGCGTCGGAAATTCTTGCGGGCGCGTTGCAGGATTACAACCGCGCACTCATCGTGGGTGATCTCTCCACGCACGGCAAAGGCACGGTGCAACAACTTCAACCGTTGCGCCAATGGATCACCGAGGAAGCGATGGCCAACGATCCCGGCACGCTAAAGATCACAAAGGCGAAATTTTATCGCGCCAGCGGCGGCTCGACGCAATTGAAGGGCGTGCTGTCCGACATCGTGTTGCCCTCCATTTGGAACTACGCAAAAGACATCGGCGAGAAATCCATCGAGAGCGCACTGCCGTATGATGAGATCGAAAGCGCGCGATTCGAGAAGACGGATTTCGTGCAAGCCAGTTTCACTGACGAACTGTTGAAGCGATCCAACCAACGCATCTCCAAAGATCGCGAATACGATTACGTGCGGCAGGACATCGAGACCTTCCGCAAACATCAGGCGTTGAATTCAATCTCCCTCAACGAAAAGCAACGCATCAAAGAATGGGATGACGAGGATTTACGCCAGCGCGCCAGAAACAAGGAACGCCTCGCCCGCACGACGCCGGATCGCGTCACCTACGACGTGAGCTTGACGCAGGCGGAACTGCCGGGGCTAACGGTCACGGTGAAAACAAATGTACCGGTCGCGAGCGTAACTGGCGAAACGCCAGTGAAGGTAACGCTGGCAGCAGCAAACGATGCAGAAGCAGCCGACGAAGTCGCGCCGATGGTTGATCCCACTCTCGAAGAGACGCAGCGAATACTTTTGGATTACATCGGAATGCTCACGCGCAAAGGCGTTGCCGCCACCACGCGGTAAATTCAACAACACCTACGCAAATGAAAACCATTCTCACCCTCGCGCTACTCAGCGCATTGTTGACTGAACAATCCTTCGGACAAGGGGCTCAAGGGGCTCAGGCGATACGGCGCGCGAAAGAAACGGTGAATCAAAACAACGTCCGCCAAGGCGTGCCGCCTCCGGCACAACTCACGCCCCGCCCTGCCCCGCCCGCGCAACCCGGAGCGACTCCGCCCGCCGTCACCCAAGCCGCGAGCATCGCCAAACTCACGGCGGACATCGCGGGCTTCAAGGCGAACGCGGTTGCGACCGCCGAGCAGAAACAGCAGTTCACCATTGATATGGCGCAATCTGCGCGCGGCAGAAAACCCTCGCTCGGCACGGTGAAACAATTTGTGGATTCACTCTCAACCGCGCTGGCCACGGCAACACTCACACCGGAACAACAGTCCCGGCTCGCGCAAGACATCGAAAGAGTTTTCAACGCGAAAAGTTTTTCCGCTCTGCAATTCGACAAGACCATCGAGGACACTCAAGCCATTCTCGAAGTCGGCGCGTTGAAACGCAACACTGCCATCAGCGTGGCGGCGGACTTGAAAGCTGTGGGCGCGGAAATCCGCCGCTGACTTTGGATTGAACGTGAGCACCCCGGCACAAGTCAAATGCCCGACGTGCAAAAAACGCGGCGATTGGTTTGCAGGCAAATACGCCCCGTTCTGTTCGCATCGCTGCAAGCTGGTTGATCTCGGCAAATGGTTCGCCGAAGAACACAACATCACATCGCCGCTGCGCCCGGAACATCTGGAGCAGTTCGCCGACTTGCCGCCGGGCGAACACCTCGACAGACCGGAGTGAGTCTGGTGTTTAATCCGTAAAATTTTGTGCGTCACCCGAAACAATTCTGAGAATGATCAACATGAAACAATTCATCTGCACTCTGCTGGCGGTTGGCGCATTGACGGCGCACGCTGCGGACACAAACAAAACCACAACCATGCAAACCAACACGACTGAACTCGCGACCCTTGGCGGCGGCTGCTTCTGGTGTACCGAGGCACTCTTCCAGATGTTGCCCGGCGTCAAATCCGTCACCAGCGGCTACGCGGGCGGCAAGACCGAGAATCCAACCTACAAAGAAATCTGCCAAGGCGACACCGGCCACGCCGAAGTCATCCAGATCGAGTTCGATCCTACGAAAACTTCCTACGGGAAAGTCATCGAGACGTTCTGGGAAGCGCACGATCCCACCACGCTGAACCGCCAAGGCAACGACTCCGGCACGCAGTATCGCTCCATCATCCTTTACCATTCAGCCGCGCAAAAAGAAGTCGCCGAGAAATCCAAAGCTGCCGCGCAAAAGAATTTTGCCGACAAGATCGTCACCGAGATCGTGCCGTTGAAAAAATTCTACAAGGCCGAGGGCTATCATCAGAATTACTACCGCACGAATCCCAGTGAAGGTTACTGCCGCGCGATCATCCGGCCCAAGGTCGAGAAGTTCGAGAAGAAGCTGAAATAAAAAACCCGCCACTCACAGAGCGGCGGGT
>JAYUAV010000553.1:0-7858 GCA_043741175.1 Verrucomicrobiota bacterium | reverse complement strand
GTAGCGCGAATAGATCACGCTCGTCCCGGACGCAGCGAGCTTGATCACAAAGGCATCTTCACCACCCGACAGACTGTTCGTGGTCACGACCACGTTTGTTCCGACGAGGTTGGTGACGGCAGTGAAATTGACCACGGGGAAGTTGGTCGAGAGTGTGTAGCCGACGACGTAGATGTTCGTGGCTGCATCCAATGCGATGCCGCCCGCCGCATCGTCCTTGCTGCCACCAAAAAATGTGGAGAAAATCAGATTCGTCCCGTGCGGCCCGATCTTCGCCACAAAGCAATCCACCGGCGGCCTGCCCACTCCGGAGACCACCGTGCCGGCGATGTTTGTCTGCACCGGATTGAGTGTCGGAAAATTTGTCGAGCCGGTGTAGCCCGCAACGTAAGCGTTTCCATCAGCGTCCACGGCCAGACCGAACGCGGCCTCGTTTGCCACGCCGCCGAGGTAGGTGCTGTAAGTGACCTTGTACTCCTGCGGAAAGTTCGGCAGCTTTTGCACAAGCACATCGCCATGCAGCCCCATGACGCCTGCGAGGTTCGTTTGAAATGCTCCCGGTGACGCAAGTGAAGCCGAGGTCGTTTCTCCTGCGAGATACAGATTCCCGGAGGCATCAGTCGCCGTCGCCCAAAAAACATCTTCGCCTTCTCTCCCTTGGAAAACGGAATAACTCACCACCGGATCAATCACCAGCGGCAGCGTGCGGTCATAGTCACCCAGCGTGAACTTCACCGTGCTGGCATCGGTCATCACATAGCCGCCCGCAATCTCCTTCCGCGCGCCGCGCACGGTTTGATAGATCACCGGCTTCGGCTGCCGAATCTCTTCTCCACCCAAACTCAAGACGAGTTCGCCATCGGTATCCACGACGATCCTGTCTGCGCCGGTGAACTTCATCGCAATGACATCCGCGCTGGCTCCGGGCGCGATCTCAAAATCGTATTCCAGATGATTCTGGTTTCCGTAGTGGATGAGATTGATGCCGGGATAAACATCCATGACACGCACGCGATCAAACGCGGGGACACCGGTGCGCCATTTCGATGCGTCGTTGCCGATGAAGTAACTGGCGCGACCGGAAACTTCCCCAACGCCAGACATCGTGGCGACGGAATTTGCGCCGATGAGTTCGATGCGGAGGCTGCGGTAATCCACGCGCGTTGCCACCGTGTTAATCGTGCGCGGCAGATTGTTATCCACTGGCGCAGTCTTCTCCACCTTCCGCAACATCACGTTCACTTCAGACGGTGTGAGCGAGAGGTAATAGGCCGGGCCGCGTGAAACGAACCGCGCTGCGCCTTCGTACTGACCGACGTTGCTCTCAAAACTCAGCGGGCGATCACCGAGTGAAAGAGTGCGGTCTGAGGCTGCGTTTGCCGGTGACATCAACGCGACCAACGCGAAATAGATGGCTGCACAACCAAGAGCCTGTTTGAAAAAAACCCATTGTGACAGCAGCGGACGTGCTTTGGAGTGCGGTGACTTGTCGCCGCTTTCGCCGACCGAGCGACTTGTCGCTCGGTCAGAGCCGCGTGCAGCGGCTCGACGGAAAAACAACACGCATCCAACTACCAGTCGCGCAAACGTCCCAAAAAAAACGACACACCGCTGGACGCGGTGCTGCTCAGACGACAAGTCGTCCGAGCGAAAAAAGCGGCGACAAGTCGCCGCACTCCAAATTTCCGACACGCCGCTGCACTTGTTCGTTTTCGGGCAGGCACTACGCGAGATGTTGTTTCGGAGTTTCATGTTCAAAACGGGCGAGTCCATCCGACGCTGAATTGGATGCGCCCAGAGCCTTTGTTGAAAATGTCGTGCTTGATGGGAATGCCGTAATCAATCCGCAACGGGCCGAGGCGCGGAATGTTCAGGCGGATGCCAACGCCCCAGTTGGAGTTGAAATCACTCGTGTTGAAATCATATGCATCGGATCCGACGCTGCCGATGTCATAAAACGCGGCGAGCCGCAAGCCGGCACCGCCTTCGGTATCAAACACCGGGATGCTGTATTCGCCGTAGCCAGTCCAATACGAGTTGCCCCCGATTGGCTCGTTGAATCCAGCTTCACGCGGACTGATGCCGCGATAACGAAAACCCCGGAGCGAAGATAAACCGCCCAGATAAAAGCGTTCGTAAAACGGAACGGTGTCACCATTGAATCCATCCACCACGCCGCCACGCCCGCCGAGTTCGATGACGTGACCTTTGGCAAGTCCGGGAAAGAACCACGCAGATTCGAGTTCAAGTTTATAGAAATCGCGTTTGCCGCCGAGATAGCTGGATGTGACTTCAGCGGTAAGTTTGGTTTCTTGACCGCCGTCCGGCAAGCGCGTGTTATTGCGCGTGTCGTAGGCGATAGACGATCCGAATTTGGAAAGAATCGTGTAGCCATTCTCGACGAGCAATGCATTGGGAGCGTTCGCGGCGAGTATGGGGTCAACGTTTCCAAACGGACCAGCAGGACCGCCACCGCCAGCCCCAGTGATGTTCCCATGCAACCCTTCGTTCAGCAAAATCCCCGCGTTCTCGATGTTGTAATAAATGCCGCCAACGAGTTCGCCAGCACCGAGAAGATTTTCGAGGATGACAGGACGCGGCAGGGATTTGCTCAAGGTCACCCTCATGCCAGTGCGGACTTCGTCGTAAAAGTTTCCGATGCTCTGGTAATTCAACCGGCGATGATACAACTGAGTGCCGAAGGAAAGTTTCCTGTCCAGAAACCACGGCTCGGTGAATTCGAGCACGTAATCCTGACGCTGCGTGCCGAGTTGAAGTGCGGCGCGAAATTTCTGGCCGCCTCCGGTAAATGTCGGCGGATGGAAAATATCGAAGTTGCCCATCGTCACTTCGGTGTAGGCCACGAGTTGATCAATGGAACTGAAGCCCGCGCCGAAACTAAACTTGCTCGTGTCCTGCTCCTCCACCGTCACGAGCAAATCTTTGCGACCAGGCGCATCGGTGGCTTCGGGTTGCGCGTCCACCTTGCTGAAATAATCCAGACCACGCAGACGCTGCTCGCTGATCTTGACGCGCGTCATGTCGAAGGTCTCGCCGGGATAGAGCGCGAGTTCGCGGCGGATGACTTTGTCCTTGGTCTTGGTGTTGCCGCGTATCTCAATTTTTTCCACGAGCGACTTCTGGCCTTCATCAATCTGATACTTGATGTCCATCGTGCCCGTCTCCGTGTTCGGGATGCGCTTGGCCTTGAGATCGCCAGTGCGAGAGACGTCAATGTGCCCACGTGAATCGTAGAAATTTCCGACCGCTTCCGTGTCCTGCGACAAACCTTTCAGCGTAAAAATGTCGCCCTCCTTCATCTTGAACGAACGACTCAACACCGCCGACTCCTGCCAGCGCGCGCGTTCGTCACGATCTTTCGGCGCACGACCCGGTTTGAAAACAGGACTCACCGCATTCGTCGGGATCATCGTCGTGCCCTCGAACGTGACCGAGCCGACTTTGTACTGGCGACCTTCGAAGATGTGCAGGCGCACCACCATCGAGCGCGGCGTGAGATTCACGAACTCAACTTCCTTGATGTCGAAATCAATGTAGCCCTTCTCGCGATAGAACATCGTGAGCCGTTCCTTGTCCTCCTCGAACTTGTCATCCTTAAACACACCGCCGCGCGTCAGCCATGACCACATCCAATGCCGCTTCGTGCCTTTGAGCTGCTTGCGAAGTTTGGCTTGCTCGAATTCTTCCGCACCGATGAACTCCACGCGCGCGATCTTGATCTTCGGACTCTCCTTCACCTCGAACGTGACCGTGCCGCGCCCTGCCCCTTCGTCCACTGAGGACTTCGCGTTCACTTCCGTGCGTGGATAACCTTTCTTCTGATACAACGCTTCGATGGCGCGAGAGTCCGTGAAGAGTTTCCGTTCATCCAACGCTTCGCCGATCTTGGACGTGATCTTTTTCTTAAGCTCGGATTCCTTGATCTTGGAATTACCAGTGATCTTCACGTCGGTGAGACGCGGGTTCGGTTGGATGACAAACGTGATAACCATCCCGCCATCCTCGCCGCGTTCTTTAGTGACGCGCACGTCGTAGAAATGATGCGTGGAATAAAGCGAGCGGATGTCGTCGTCCACCGTGATAGCGCGATAAACATCTCCAGCGCGCGACCGAATGTTGGCGCGGATGATTTCCTCGCTGATGGAGAACTGGCCGAGATGTTTGATGACCACGCGGGAGATTTTTGTCTCGTCTGCGGATTGCGCGATGGAATTGAAACTGCATGCGAGGGTTAATCCGAAAAACAAAACGAGCAGCACCGCGCTCAACGCGGCTCTATTGCCCCGGTATGTCTTCGTCGCTGACTTTTGCTGCGGTTTCAAATCGTGTGTACGGTTTCAAAAAGGTCAATTGCACATCGCCCGTCGGACCATTGCGCTGCTTGGCGATGAGCAAATTCACCGGGATTCCATCCGGCGAATCTTCCGTCTGCGGTGCGTCTTCGTCGTCCGTCGCCGGTTTGTAAAGCAGACCTACGAGGTCAGCATCCTGTTCTATCGAGCCGGATTCGCGGAGGTCGGACAAACGCGGTTTGCGACTCTTGTCCTTTTCCATTTCGCGGTTCAACTGCGCCAACACGATGATCGGAATTTTTAATTCCTTGGCCAACGCCTTGATGCCGCTGGAGATTTCCGCGATTTCCTGCTGCCTGTTTTCCTGCGCACGGCGCGAAGTAGAGTGGAGCAACTGGAGGTAGTCAATTACGAAAAGCTTGATGCCGTGCTGCTGCCACATGCGCCGCGCGCGAGTGCGTAATTGTAAAATGGAAAGCCCCGGCGTGTCGTCAATATAGAGCGGCGCGCTGGACATTTTTCCCGCCGAACTCGTGAGCTTGGGAAAATCTGATTCGCTCATGAAACCTTCGCGGATGTTGCGCAAATTCACACGCGCATTCGAGCAAAGCATACGCAACACGAGCGACTCCGCCGTCATTTCCAAACTGAACACACCCACGGGCAGCTTCTGATTCAGCACCACGCTCTCAGCGATGTTCATCGCGAGCGACGTCTTACCCATGGAAGGCCGCGCCGCTATGATGATCATTTCTCCGCCGTGCATCCCGTCCGTCATGCGATCCAATTCCGCGAACCCGCTGGCCAGACCGCCGAGGGTTCCCTGGCGGTTGAAATAATTCTCCACCATCCCAATCGCTTTGTTCACGAGCGATTTCACCGGCTCAATCGTCCCGCCCGATCGCGACTCGCTCATCTTCAAGATGTCCCGCTCGACTTCATCCAACAACGAATCTACTTCGCCATCGAAATCATAAACGCGCCCGACCACGTCGGTGCAGGTGTGGATCATTTTCCGCAGGAGAGATTTCTCCTCCACGATGTCGAGGTAGTAAGTGAGGTTCGCCGCTGAGGGCACGGAGTCTTGCAACGCGTTGAGATAAGGAATCCCGCCGATCTGATCGAGCAACCCGCGATCTTTCAACCGCTGTTGAAGCATGATGATGTCAATCGGATCACGCTTGT
Source organism: Verrucomicrobiota bacterium (assembly GCA_043741175.1). Taxonomy (GTDB): domain Bacteria; phylum Verrucomicrobiota; class Verrucomicrobiia; order Limisphaerales; family JADLHS01; genus JADLHS01. The sequence continues at coordinate 2,360 of JAYUAV010000553.1, read as the reverse complement.
CATACATCGCGATCAACGCTTCATAAATCGTCTGATGCCGCAGATCGTAAAACACTTCCGGCCCGGCCTTGAGTTTCTCGATGCACTGACCAAGGCAATCATTCGGCGCGAGCAGAATACAACCCAGCACGCCCTGCTCTGCTTCGTTTGAATGCGGCGGTAGGCGGTCAGCTCGGTTCGCGTCATGCGACGCAGCCTTGCGTCGCCGCGTCTTCTTCAAATCAGGCGCAGCACCCGTGCTCTCCGAAACAGAATCAATCATGCGACGGACATCAGACCTCATTCGAGCCATCCACGCAAAGGTTTCTTAGCAACAATCTATTCGCAAGGCAGTGTGAGTAATTCATCCCGAACTCCGAAGTCGAGCTTGAGCAACGGAGTTGCGCCAGAAGGTAGCCCACGGCGTGAGGAAAAGCGCAGAACCGACAAGCCCCGGCAGGGGCGACAGACCTTCGCCAATTTTCTTTCGCCCCAGCCGGGGCTTGGATTGTTTCCACCACAACCCACGGCTCGCGCCGTGGCCTGCCTTCTACCGCTGCTCCGCAGCTAAACTTCATTCACTGCTTTCCAGAAACATTTTCAATTTCGGAGTTCGGCTTTGCCGAAAGTTTTAATGTCATCAATGTTACGAACCACTCTCAATCTGTTGAATCGGCGGCGGTGTCGAAAAGAATTCTTCCCGGAAAATCATTGCCGCAATCCGTTGCGACTCCTAACGTCATCCGCGTGGGTGCGAAACTGACAATCCTCGGCAGCGGCTCGGCTGGCAATGCGTCTTACGTCGAAACAGACGAGACGCGATTGCTCGTGGACGCGGGGTTCAGCGGGCGACAGATTCGTCAACGCCTCGCCACTCTCGGTCGCGTGCCGGAAAATCTCACCGCTGTTCTCATCACTCACGAGCATAGCGATCACATCTCCGGTCTCGCCGCCATCGCCGAGAAAGCTCGCATCCCCGTTTATTGCAATCGCGCCACGAAGGACGAGATCACGCGCATCACCAGCGCGAAACTGGATTTTCGCCTGTTCGTCACCGGCGGCGGATTCGATGTGGGGGACATCAACGTGGAAACTTTTTCAATCCCGCACGATGCGCAAGACCCTGTCGGTTACATCCTGCACACGAATAGCGGCAACATCGGTTTTGCCACCGACCTCGGCCATGTCACGAAGCTCGTGCTGGAACGCATTCGCACCGCCAAAGCTCTCGTCCTCGAATCTAATCATGACGTAAAGATGTTACAGGATTGCCCGCATCGCCCGTGGAGTTTGAAGCAACGCATCCTCAGCCGTCACGGACATCTCTCCAACGAAGCCGCCGCCGATTGCATCACGGAAATCATGTCCGCCGATCTGCGCCATCTCTACCTCGGCCACCTGAGTCGCGACTGCAACAAGCCTGAGATCGCGCAACGTGTGATGACCAAGCGGCTGCAAACACTGGGTGCAACGCATGTTCAACTCAACGTCGCGGATCAGAAAGCCGCCTGCCCGACGTTGACGTTGTGAATCGCGGTTGGAATTGAACCATGTTTCACGTCCAGCGCATCGCATCCCTCAACCTGCCCGAACTCGCGCCCTATCGGACGCTCAAACTCGCTCACGAACATCGCGAGCGCGGCTTTTTTGTGGCAGAGGGCGACAAGGTCGTGCATCGCTTGTTAGCACATGATCTCGAAGTCGTCTCTGTGCTGCTGCCAGAACATCGCCTGGCGGAATACGAACCCGCTTTGCGCGCGCGTCGTGAGGATATTCTCGTCTTCTCTGCCACGGACAAGCGCGTGCTGGAAGAACTTGTCGGCTTCGAGTTATTCCAAGGCGTGTTGGCCGTGGCGAAAGTTCCCGCGCAAGATTCTCTGTCTGCCTTGTTCAAAAAAACTCAACCACCACGACTGCTCGTCGCCGCAGATGGATTGACCAATGCCGAGAACGTCGGCGTGCTTGTGCGCAACTGCGTCGCCTTCGGAGCGCAAGCGTTGATCGTGAGCGAAACCACTGCAAGCCCGTATCTGCGCCGCGCCGTGAGGAACTCGATGGGGACAGTTTTTCAACTACCGATCATCGAATCCAAGAACCTCGTAGCGCACGTCGCAGAATTGAAACAACTCGGCGTGCGTTGCGTTGCAGCACATCCGCATACCGACCAACGCGTGTTGGGTGATGCGGATTTTTCGCAGGATTGTTGCATCGTTTTTGGTAGTGAAGGTCCAGGGATTTCGCCATCTGTGCTGACTGTGTGCGATGAGGCCGTGGCGATTCCGATGCCGCCGGAGGTAGATTCGTTGAATGTCGCCAGTGCAGCGGCTGTGTTTCTCTATGAAGCCAGTCGCCAACGGAAGTTGCGGGGTTGGTAGGGCGCG
>JAYUAV010000552.1:0-6525 GCA_043741175.1 Verrucomicrobiota bacterium | reverse complement strand
GGTGTGATGATGCCGATGGGATTCGAGTTCGGCGCGCGAAAACAATTACACGTCGTGCAGACCAAACCTGAAGACTGGCACGTCAACAGCGTGGACCTGCGTCCGTTCATCGCCAAGGTCAACGACATCAAACGTCGCTTCTCCGTGTTCCGCGAGGAAAGCCTCGTCAACGTGCTGCCCTATCACAACCCGAACATCCTGCTGCTCTGGAAAGCGTCCACCAAAGACAAAGGCGAGGCGTTGCTCATCCTGAACAAGGACGTGAATGGACATCAGGATTTTTCCACCGACCACTTCCGCCACTTCGTCCAAGCCGTCGCGCCGCTCAAAGACGTGTCGCCGGAATTCCCGATGGAGTTTTTACCTGAACCGTTCCACTACTCACTCCGCCCCGGCCAAGGAATCGTGCTGGTGACGCAGAGAAGTTAGTGGCGCGCGGATGGTCCCTCGTCCGCAGCGCGCCGCCAGACCAGAAGACAACGCTGGATACGAACGCTCTCTCCCAATTCACACGCTGCGAGCGGAGACCGCTCGCGCTCCTCAACACTTGAAATTCACTCCCGCCTTCGCCAACCGCCGCACCAACTTGCGATTCACCGGATCGCCATACCAATGCGTCAGACTGCGCGCTATGACTTCAGTGACGCCATTCAACTTCTCCAACTTGTCGCACCCCGTCGCAAACAAATCCTCCAGCGTCGCGAAATGTTTACAGAGCGTTTGCGCTTCCACTGCGCCCATGTTTGGAATACCCAACCCGAACAACGCGCGCCATGCCTCTCGCTTCAAACTCGCCGTGATCGCATCAAAAAACTTCTGCGCCGACTCCTTGCTCATACCATCCAACGCTTCAATCTCCTTCAACTTGAGCCGATAAAACTCCGCCGCATCGCGCACCAACCCACGATTCACCAGTTGCGCCACCAACGCCGCATCGCAGCCCTTGATGTCCATTGCCTCCGGCGAAGCCCACAACGCGACACGTTTCAACACCTGCGGCGGACAATCAGGATTCGGGCAATGCCAGCCGACGGGTTGGTTGGGTGAGACTCCCGGCGGGCCGACGGCATCACGCGCCAATTGCGAGCCGCACTCCGGGCATGTCTCCGACGCGTGCAACTCCAAATGCGACGCCATCAATTTGCCAAAGATTTTGCCGAGAGATTTGAACATGGCTACTTAGCCTGCGCCGCTTCCACCCGCTGCTTCACCCACTTGATCGCCTCCACCTCTCCAAAGGTTTTCATGCGGTCAGAATAGCTGACCCATTCCTCCTCTGTGAGTGCGCCGTAAGCCTTCGGAAAAACGCCTGCGATATTTTTCCATTCCGCCTTTTGCAGTTTCATCTCCGCCTGCCTCTCTGCCGGAGTCTTGCCACCGAGCGATTCATACGCCGTGTTTGAATCCAGATTCTTGAGCATGATTCCCTCAATAGCCGCGCCTACCATCTGACTGATCAAGAATCTTCCGCCATCGCCAGAATCAAACCGATCCGACAAACCAAGCCCCATCTCGACAAGTTTGGCAGATGAATCCGCGTCACCAGCCAGAGCGTATTTGGCCTGCGCTTCGGCGATGCCATTGGCCACGGCTTTCATCGGCATGTTTTGCCGCATCAAGTCACCGCCCCAACCATGAGCGTGAACCGCCATCATCCCGCTCTGCCCGGCGAAGCGATGCAACTCCTGTTCGTCAATCATCGCATCCATCGCAAAATCTTTGAACTGCTTCTTGCCCGAGGCATCGAGCAATTCCTTGATCGCAGCTTCCTGATTGCCCGCCTTAAAATGTTCTGCGGAGGACAAATAATTCGCCAGCGAGTTGTCCGGCGACGACGTCTTGAACGCCTCAAGCCATTGTCTCCGCTGCTCGCCGCCAAGCCCCTCGCTGGTGAGCATCGCCCACTGCACGTAAGGATCATTCGGAAACTTGGCAGCGGCTTCATTCAGCAAGTTGGTGTCTTGCAGAGCGTGATAACCCGCGAGCAAACTTGCCGCGCTGCGATTGTGCTTCACCAGATACTCATCCAGCTTTTCGCGGGAAACAGCCAGCGGGCTTGGCCCGTCGTCGTCTTCGCCGGGCGTTGCTTCAACAGTCGCCGTCGTCGGTTTCGGACGTGTGCTTGGCGCGACACCGTGAGGGGTCAAAGGAATCTTCGTTGTGTTCGCTGCTGGATCATCATCGCGACGACTCGTAAGCCGCAGCACCAATGCGCCAGCCAAGACCAGTGCTGCCACCAAGACCAGTATCTTCAACCCTTTTGATTCATTCATAAGATTGTCAGGATTGTAGGCGATGAGGTGACCAATCGTTCACTATCAGTTCCATCAACATTTGTAAGCAGCGAGGCGTCATGTGTGGTCAGCGGCTCGCGAGGACGCTCGCCCCACCCGTGGCCTCCCGCGCCAATTGCGAGCCGCACTCCGGGCACGTCTCCGACGCGTGCAACTGCACAGGCGACGCCATCACTTTACCGAAAATTCTGCCAAGGGATTTGAACATGATTTTATTGGTAGGGCTCGTCACTCCGTGCGAGCCGCCCTCTGGCTGGCAATGACGGCGTGCACGGCTTAACGCAACCATTCCCAAGCACGTCAGGGCTGACATATTTATAGTTGTTGCCGGATTAAATATCCAAGCTCCGTTAGGAGCGACATTCAGAAATGTGCCGCTCCGATGGAGCTTATGATTTCTGGGTGCTGGTTTTCTATAAACATGTCGCGCCGCTGGCACTGAGGAAACCGGATTCAGAGTCTCCGCAAAGAAAGTTTACTCCAATCCATCTGCTTCGGAAGAAGATCAACCGCATTTGTCCGCAGCACCTTGGCGAGCATCATCAGTTCAAAGTCGCCTACCCATCGAACACGACCCTCAATCGCCGCCACAATGCTCCGAGAAACATCCCAACCCGCCATCTGACATTTGGCAGCCAGCACGGTCTGCGACCAACCGCGCTGCTCGCGAAGTCGCCGCACTTGCGGACCTACAATGTTTTTGAAGTCTGGCATTGTCCGAATTTCCAGACTGGACACTAACAACCACTGCTTGGCAGGATGTCCGGGAACTCGGACAATTAGATGCAAGGTTTGGAAAGGTGTACGCACCACCGACCAAGGGATCGTTAATCAGGCAGGCCGTTGGTTATGAACCGGACAGATAGGTTGTCCAAGCACAGTTCGCAATAAACGTAGGATCCGGTATGAGAGCACAGCAAAAACAACAACCAAAAAAAACAAAATGAAAAAAAGTTACATTCACAAAGTTCTGTTCGCAATTATCACCAGCGTTGTAGCCACCAGCTACTCGACTCAAACACTGACTGCGGAGGAAATTGATTCACAAGTAATCCATAATTACTCACAAGTTTCTGTTGGCTATAGTTACTTGGATAATGTCGGCGATACCGGTATCAATGCTCATGGTGTTGTTGCAACAGCCTCGTATGAGGTAAAGAATATCATCTTTGGCTTGGGTGGTAGTTACCATGTCGGGGACGAGGATTTTGGAGTCGGGCTTGAAACCGATCTCTACACGATTGGCGGCAGGATTGGATATGCAATTCGCCTAGCGGACAACCGGGTAAATATCATTCCAAGTCTCGGCTTAACCTACAGTGAAATTTCCGCGAGCGTTTCTGGGTTTGGAAGCGTCAAAGAGGATGCAACGGTTATCCAGCCAAGCATCACCGTCAGCTACGCTTTCAATAACCGGTGGAGCATCAATGCTGGCTATCTCTATGGCCGTGATTTGGACAGTGATATTGATAGTCATGCGATCAGTGTCGGTACTCGTATTGCGCTTGCCGAACGCGTTGGGTTCGACGTCGGCGTGGTGTTTTTGGAAGAGTATGGCTTCGGCGGTATAAATGCCGGTGTTTCATTCCACTTCTAACCTTCAATTTCTGCCCGCTTTATTGGCGGGCGGAATTCATCGATTAAGGCCACAGGTCATTCCTGTGGCCTTAAACGATTAGAGCCAGTCAATGGAGCGGCAATCCTCAAAAATGCTCTCATTACGGCGGGGAAGCGGCGGGGAACGCGCCGCAGTCCAAACGCTCCGCGCGATTTGAGAGATGCACGGCAAACGCGAAGCGTCTGGACTGCGGTGGCTTCAGCACCGCTTTTTGGATATGGCAACTAGGATTTCTGCTGCTGTAAAAACTTCCTTTACTTCGCCTTGGCTGCTTCCACCCGTTGATGCAACCAGCGCAATGCCTCAAGTTCACCGTGCGCTTTCATCCGATCTGAATAACTGACCCACTCTGACTCGCTCAAGACATTGTTCGCTTCGGACAAGGCGGGCATCAGCTTTCGGTATTCTGCCTTTTGCTGCTTCATCTCCGCCTGCCTCTCTGCCGGAGTCTTGCCGCCGAGCGATTCATAAGTTGTATTCGGATCTAAACTTTGGAGCATCCGCGCTTCGATAGCCGCGCCAACCATCTGACTGATCAAAAACTTTCCGCCATCGCCGGATTCCATTCGATTCGCCAGACCAAAACCAATCTGTCTGAGATTGTCCGCCGAAGCCTCATCGCCGCCCTGAGTATATTTGGCCTGCACATCGGCGATGCCATTCGCGACAACCTTCATGGGCGCGAGCTGGCGCATCAGATCGCCACCCCAACCGCTGACGTGCAAGGACTCAAAAGCACTCTGCCCGGCAAAACGATGCAACTCCTGTTCATCAATCATCGCCTCAATCGCAAAATCTTTGAACTGCTTCTTGCCTGATGCATCGAGTAACTCCTTGATCGCCGCATCCTGATTGCCCGCCTTGAAGTGTTCTGCGGCAGACAAGTAATTCGCCAGCGAGTTGTCTGGCGACGACGTCTTGAACGCCTCAAGCCATTGACGCCGCTGTTCGCCGCCAAGTCCCTCGCTCGTGAGCATCGCCCACTGCACATAGGGATCGTTCGGAAACTTGGCGGCAGCTTCATTCAGCAAGTTCGTGTCTTGCAGAGCGTGATAACCCGCCAGCAAACTCGCCGCGCTCCGATTGTGTTTCGCCAGATACTCATCCAGCTTTTCGTACGAAACAGCCAGCGGATTTGGTTCTCCATCGCCTTCTTGCACCATTGGTACGACGGGCTTCGACTCCGGCTTCGGACGTGGGCTGGGGGCGATGGCATGAGGAGTTATTGAAACAACCTCCGCCGTGTGGGTCGCCGAATCATTGCCGCGACGGTTTGCAAACCGCAGCACAAATGCTCCCACCAAAAAAAGTGCCGCTAGCACGACTAACCTCTTCAGCCATTTTATTTCACTCATAGATTTAATTTGAATCGAGCATCTTTCGGAACGCGATTCTACTAGTCAGAACAAGGCGAGGTGTGTTGCTCACGCGGTCTGTGGCGGCGGAGTTACCGAAAATCTTCCACATCCAAGCCGCTGCCTTCGATGATGCTTTTCAATGTGCCAATCGGAATCGGTTTGTTGCCGTGCATGGCCACGATGACTTGGCGGCCATTCTTGTGTCGCCACTTTTGATGGCTGCCGGCTTGTCCTACGCAGAGAAAGTCGTGCCGTCGCAAAACTTTGACGACTTCTTTGGCGTTGCAGACTGGATACCGCCTGCTCATGGCAAGGCGAGTTCCATCAACTTGGAAGATTTACGAAGCTTGAGTGGTGAAGGTTCAAACCAAAGTGCGAGAGCTTCCTTGGCATTTGCGATGGCCTCGGCCTCTGTGTCGCCAGCAGTAGCGCACCCAGGAATTTCGGGGAAAACCGCCGACCAACGCTTGGTTTCAGCATCCAGTTCGATGAGCAATCGCAGTTTCATGACGGCAAAGTATCGCTATCTCCGTTTCCAAGCAAGCGGGGTGAAAATCAAAGCATCGCCCTAAACTCCGCCTCATCCAAAATCTTCACTCCCAACTCCTGCGCTTTGGTGAGCTTAGAGCCAGCCTCCGCGCCCGCTAGAACGAAATCTGTTTTCTTGCTCACGCTGCCGCTGGTTTTTCCTCCAGCGGCTTCGATCATCGTCGTCGCTTCCTCGCGGGACAACGTCGGCAACGTGCCGGTCAGCACGACGGTCTTGCCAGCAAATGGGCCGGAAGCAGCAGCAGTGACGGCGGGCAAATCATTCTCCGGCTTGATGCCCAGTTCGCGGATGCGCGCCAAAATTTTCTTTCCGGCTTCGGAGGCGAAGTAATTCAACACGCTTGCCGCAGCGACGGGACCGACTTCCGGCAAGCGAGTCTTCAATCCGCCAGCAGCGAGACGTGCTTCGATCTCCGCAATCTCGGCCTTGAGTTCGGCGTCACGTTTTTCTCGCGAAGCTTTCTCTGCGTCGTTCTTCGGTGGATTTTTGCGGGAGCGCGGGCTGATTTCGGCGCGCTCGGCGTCCTTCGTGCCGAGAGCGAGGATGTCGCGGAGAACTTCTGACTTGGCGAGTAAATCAAGCGTCTCATGCGTCGCCGCGAGTTGCTTGGCAGTCGTCTCGCCCACATCCGCAATCGCCAGCGCGTGAATCCAGCGATGCAACGGTGCGGTCTTGGCGCGTTGAAGTGCTTCGAGAATCTTCGTC
>JAYUAV010000551.1:0-8112 GCA_043741175.1 Verrucomicrobiota bacterium | reverse complement strand
CTGCCGGGTGCAACACCATTTTACCGCCATGCCAGCGCTGACCGAGTTTGCTGACTTGTGAATCAGGTTTCTCCAAACCGAGTTTGCTGACAGCGGCGTGAAGGGTCTGCTCGATGAACTGCTGTAATGGCACGCTCAATCCAGTGATGTCAGCGATGGCTTCAGCGGGTTCAAGTCCCGCAGCGTCCGGCGCAACAGTGCGTCGCCCATCGGCAAACAAAATATCCGCGCTGCTTTCAGAAATGGTTTTTACCGTGCCCACGCCGTATTGCGGGTGGCGGACGGTCATGCCGATGTGGAGCGACTGCGATGTCATGTCGCGATGCTAACGGCTTTGTCTCGCAGGACAAATCTGAAAACGCTCTCTGGTACGCACTCGAACAGATGTTGCCGCTGAATTCATCTTTGCTCTTGAACAAATTCCTTTGCTAAATCGTCGGAGTTGCTAGTTTTAAGTCATAATAAATCTGCCAACCAACAAGCCATGAATACTCAGTCGAAGAATACTTCCACATCCGGCGAGACGCGCCGCTCGTTCATCAAGAAGACCGCCAAGATCGCCGCCGCAGTTTCCGCCGCGCCCGCGTTGTTCAAAACCACGGTCTATGGCCAAGCCCCGTCGGTCAATGTCGTCGGCGCGAACAGCCGCATCGTGCTGGGGATCATTGGCACGGGCAAGCAGGGCGTCAATCACCTGAAAACCACTCAGCCAATGTTGAACAGTTGGAACGTGAAAGTCGGCGCGGTGTGTGATCTCTACCAGAAACATCTCGACGGCGCGCAGAAGTTCGCCGGACTCGAATCCAAGGACGCGTATCGCGATCATCGCCGCCTGCTGGAACGCAAGGACATTGACGCCATCCTCGTGACGACTGTGGATAACTGGCATGGGCCGTGTACGCTCGATGGTTTGGACGCGGGCAAGCATGTCTATTGCGAGAAACCCATGACACGCTTCGCCGCCGAAGGTTGGGAAGTGTTCGACAAGGTGAAGAGCACCAAGAAAGTTTATCAGTGCGGTTCGCAATACACTGCCGATCCGATGTATCACAAAGTCGCCGAATGGGTGAAAGGCGGGAAACTCGGCCCGCTCGTCTGGGCCCAGGGATCGTATTGCCGCAACAACAAGAAGAACGACGAGTGGGAGTTTCCGATTGATGAAGAAGCGAATCCCTCAAACCTGGATTGGGATCGTTGGCAGGGGAAAGCCAAGAAGGTTCCGTGGAGCAAGGCAGCCGCGCACCGTTATTTTTCGTGGCACAAATACTACGACTACAACTCCGGCATCCTCGGCAACCTCCTGAGCCACCGCTTTTATCCGCTGATGCTGGCGACGGGCAATCCAGAGTTCCCAAGCCGTGTTGTTTGCACCGGCACCCGGAAAATTTCAACCAACCGCGAAATCTCCGACACCACACACATCCTCGCAGAATTTCCGAGCGGACTCACGTTTGTCATCGTCGGCACAACCGTGAACGAAGTCGGTTTGCCCGACATGATTCGCGGTCGCAAAGCCACCGTCTCGCTCTCCGGCAGTGCGAATCAGGCGAAGTTGCAACCGGAACAATTATTCTCCGAAGAAGTGGACACGGAAGAGTTCAACGATCCCGCGCCTTACGGCAAGATCGAGAACTTGCACGCCAACTTCTACAAGTGCATCCGCGAAGGCGGCACACCGTTTTGCAACGTGGATCTCTCCGTTCGCGCCAGCACCGTACTCGCTCTCGCTGAAATGTCCGAACGTCTCGGCGTGGTTTGTTTCTTCGATGAGAAAACCCGGACCATCCGCAACGGTGAAGGCAAACTCGTCCCGCCAATGAATCACGACACACCGGTGCGAAAGATTTCTTGAGAAATGTTCTGAGCGTCCGCTGGCGATCAATCGTGCAACTGGCACAGGCAATCTTGCTTGGCTGTTGCGCGATTTTTTTTGACCAAGCTCATGCCGATACACTTTTTTTCCAGATCGGCACGACGCGCTTCATCTCATCAATTAGCCACTGACAAGCTGCAAACGCTTCTGCGCGATGTGGCGCGACAATCTCCACCCACAGTGACGGCTCGTTGACTTTAACCACGCCAACGCGGTGGACGAGTCGCACAGATTCAATCGGCCAACGCTTTGCCATTTCATCAAACAACAGATCGAACTGATACCGCACCATTTTCTCGAATGCCTCATACTCGATAGCGGAAATGGTTTTGCCATCCTCACTGCCGCGCACCACGCCGAGGAAGTTCACCGCCGCCCCCATGCCTGCGGAGAGCTTGCGGAGCGAGACCAAAGCCGCTTCGTTGATCGGCTCTGTTGAGATGGTGAGTTGTTTTTTCATCCTGCACTCCGATCAACCGCCCTGAACAGGCGGGAACAGCGACACCTCATCGCCATGTTTCAAAACGTAATCACGCGGTTGATACTCCACACCCACGGCGAGCAACGTGGATTTTTTCATGGCGAGCAATTTAGGAAAGCGCGCCATGAGTTGATCGCACAAAGCACTGAGCGTCGAGCCGTCCGCGAGCGTTTCCTTTGCCTCTGCACAACCCGTGAGTTCCCTGAAGTAGGAATAAAATTGAACAGTGACTTGCATTGACAGTTTGGCGAAGCGGGAAATCACGCACCACGCATCATTCCCGATACATCTCCGGCTTGAGCACGCCCACGAACGGCAGGTTGCGATACTTCTCCGCGAAATCCAATCCGTAGCCGATCACGAATTTGTCCGGGATGGTGAATCCCGTGTAATCTGCCTTCACCTTTTCGATGCGGCGCGAGGGCTTGTCGAGCAACACGCAGATTTTCATGCTGCGCGGTTTCAGGGCGCGAAGCTTTGCGGTCACGCGGGAGAGGGTTCGACCCGTATCCAAAATATCGTCCACCAGCAACACATGCCGCCCACGCACATCGAGTCGCAGCTCTTTCGTAAAAACCAAATCGCCGGACTCAGTGCCTTTGCCATAGCTGGACACACCGATGAAATCCAATCGCAACGGATGCGACAAATGCCGGATGAGATCGCCGATGAACATCACCGTGCCGTTCAGCAACGAGACGACGACCATCTCGCGCCCTTCAAAATCACGCTCGATCTCGCGCCCCAATTCCGCGATACGCTTGGCGAGCATCTTGTCCGTGATGAGGACGCTCTCGACTTCTTTGCGCCAGCGCGACGGGATTTTGGCGTTGGTGGCGAGTTTGGTTTGAGATGTTGCCACAGGTCAGATGTGTTTCGAGTCGTGCTCGTCTTTCTGGGTGTAACCAGTTTCCTGACGTTTGAAATTCACCTCGTTCTTCTTGATGTAAGCATTGAACACATCGTCCGCGCTCATGCCGAGAACCTGCGCCATGCTGATGAGGAAATGAAACAAGTCCACCACCTCCACGCGCGCATTCTGTTCGTCGAATTTCTGATACTTGGCCCACCATTTCCACGGCACGCTGTCCACGAGTTCGGCCATCTCCTGCGTCATGGCGCGGGAGTAATTGAGAATCCATTTCGCTTTGTCCTCATCGCTCATGCCGTCCATCTGCACGCCGATGCGTTTGTTCAAAGCGTCTTGCATTCGCCACAGTTCGCGGAGTTGATCAGGTTTTTCCATGTGCAGAGGATTCGTGCGAAACCCCGTGGAATCAAGCCGGAAAGCGGGAGCAGGAAAGCAGGAGAATTCAACCACGGATGGACACAGATGGACACGGATAAGAAATCAAAAACAAAATGACTCACACGTAGCTTCGCTAAAATACACCAACCGATGTCCTGTCTTTTCTGTTCCCATCCGTGTTTATCCGTGTCCATCCGTGGTTAAAAATTCCGCAAACCACACCTCCGGCTCGCAGCGAAACTCCACCGCCCTGCCCCGCCATTCAAATCGCAATGCGCTCGCGTGCAGTGCATGATTCGGCAAGATCAACTTCGCTCGCTGCGTCTCCGTCAATCGCCCTTCCACCAACGCGAGATACAAGTCCACGTCGCCGCCATAAATCTTGTCGCCCACGATAGGATGACCGATGTGCGCGAGGTGGATGCGGATCTGATGTTTGCGTCCCGTGCGTGGAAGGAGGCGGAGAAGAGAGAAACCGACCTCACCACAAGCGGCGAGGTAGGGCGCGCAGTCCTCTGCGCGCCGCGCGCGTAGTGAAAGCTCTCTTGTTTTCGAAACGGCGCGCACGGAGTGACGCGCCCTACCATCGCTTGCAGATTCCCGTCGCACAAATCTCCGCTCCACCCAAAACTCCGTTTGAGATGCCGCCCCATCCGCACGCACGCAATCCTTGATCGCCACGATGCTCTCCACATCCTTGCCCAGAGCTGCGTCAATCAATCCGTGTTCCTCGCGCACATGACCGTGAACGACGGCGACGTATTCCTTCTCCACCACACGAGTCTCCCAAAGTTTCCCCAATTCACCTGCCACCACCGCAGTCTTCGCTACAAGAGTGACGCCGCTCGTCTCGCGATCTAGGCGATTCGCTAGATGCGGTTTGCTGTCCGCACCCAGATGCAGCCGCACACGACTGATGAGGCTGGAGTATTCATCACCTTTCGTCGGATGACAGACGAGGTCGGCTGGTTTGTTGATGACGAGCAACTCGTCGTCTTCGTGGATAATGTCGAAAAGCTTGTCCAAGGTGAGCAGTGAACTATCATTCTCCTGAGTGACTGGAAAGTGGAATAAATTTCTCCCTGTGCTGCTGATGCTGGTGTTCGCGCTCTCGCGTATCCCCGGCGTGCTGCCACAGAATTTCAGCGCGGCATACGCCATCGCGTTTTGCGGCGCGGTGTATTTCAGCGGCGCAATGGCATGGTGGCTGCCGCTGGGCACGCTGCTAGCCACAGACATTGCGCTCAATGTCTTCTACTATCACGAAACCGTTTTCAGTTGGTACATGCTGGTGAAGACTCTGGGCTTTGTCACCATCGTCGCCCTCGGAAAACTTTTCTCCACGCGAGATGGTTGGTTCAAGCTGCTTGGCGGCGGCTTGCTCGGCGCGATCCTGTTTTATCTCATCACCAATACTGCGTCGTGGATTTACAATGCCGGCTACGCCAAAACGCTGCTCGGTTGGTGGCAAGCCCTGACCACGGGCATCCCCGGACTGCCGCCGACATGGGAATTTTTCCGCAACACTCTGATGAGCGGCGGCCTGTTCACCGCGCTGTTCGTCAGTTCAGTGAAACTCACTGCGCCCGCAGAATCTCCCGCCGACAAGGAAGCCGGAACACGCGAACCAGCCGCTGAAACCGAGGCTAAGCCGGAGGAAGCGAAATCGTGAAGCTGGGGTTGATCTCAGACACGCACGGATTTCTCGACCCTCGACTGCCAAAACTTTTTTGCAGTGTTGATCACATCCTGCATGCGGGCGACATCGGACCAGATCGCTTGCTTGCTCAGTTGGAATCCATCGCGCCCGTCACCGCTGTCTTAGGCAACACGGATTCCTCAAACTGGATACACCTCACCGAGACACCGACGCTGGGCGGATGGAAGTTTCTCATTCATCACATCGTTTCACCCCGCTCGCTCACGGCGGAATTGGAATCACAGATCAAACGCGCACAGCCGCAAGTCGTCCTCTTCGGCCACACGCATCGGCGTTTCGAGGAAACGATCAACGGCGTGTTGTTCATCAATCCCGGCTACTCCGGCCAGCCCAAGCAAGGCGCAGAACGCAGCGTCGCCGTGTTACATCTGGAGAAAACGTTGCGCGTGGAATTCATTTCACTGTGAGCGAACCGACTCATTTCAAAGGCTGGGCCAAACCGGGAACGATTCCGCCCGGGCTCGCATCAGGCGTCACTGCCGAACCGCACGAAACGCTCGACGCCATCAGCGGACACTTCCGCTTGTTTCAACTGCGAGACGGACATCGCTTCTCCACCGACGACATTCTTACCGCGTGGTACGGCACGAGTTGGTGCCCCACGGCGCAAACTGCGCTCGACCTCGGCAGCGGCATCGGCACGGTGGGGATGATTTCCGCATGGCGATTGCCGGGCGCAAGATTCGTCACCGTCGAAGCACAAAGCGATAGTGTGTCGCTCGCAAAAAAATCCGCACGCTACAACGGTCTAACCGACCGTTACGAAATCCGTGAAGGCGATTTCCGTGACTCTGGAGTCCTCCGCGCGGAAGAGAAATTTGATCTCATCACGGGCAGTCCGCCGTATTTCCCGACCGATGCCGGTGTGAAAAGCGAGCATCCGCAAAAACTCGCCTGTCGCTTTGAGTTGCGCGGCACGGTTGCAGATTATTGCTCCACTGCCGCCAAACATCTCGCCACCGGCGGTTTCTTTGCCTGTGTATTTCCAACCGAACCCGCACAACTCGCTCGCATCGAAGCTGGAGCTAAAACCGCCAACCTCGTCATCGTGCGACGTCGCCGGGTAGTCTTCCGCGAAGGCGATCCGCCCCTCATAGGTTTGTTTGGTTTGATGCGCGCGGAAGATTTGCCTGAATGGTTTCGCGGCCAGACGTGGCTTGAACCGGACATGATCATCCGTGTGCGCGATGGAAAAATTCACCCGGAGTATTCCGCCCTGAAGCTCGCCATCGGATTCCCGCCTTGATTGATTCGTCTTTCAACAGTGGTAATCAGAAATGCGGGGCCGTAGCCCAGACCAGAGTGGAAATCGTCGCGACGCGCACAGCGGCGCAACGCCTTTGGAGAAGAACACTAGTGTCCGGTTCAGTTTTTACTGACTGCATTTCTGATTCGAGAAAATAAGCATCATTTCACTGTTCAGTCATTTTTCGATTTCAATTCGGTGACAGTTCTCTTAGCCGGAAGGATGCAGTAGGAATTGGGGAGCTTACGCCTCAGGCGTGTACTCCCCAATCCTTACTGCGTTTGTTCGGCTAAACCGGACACTAGTGATTTTGAATAGAGCGTTAATGATCCACCGTCACCTTACCATCTGCGTTCACCGTGATTTCTTTCGCGCCATTTGGAATGGGACTCGTCGTCGTTTTTCCGGCGGGCCAGCGGATCCAAATCTGAGTAGGAATTTCCGCGCCGCTCAAAATCTGGATCGTGCTATCTTGTGACCAGTAGCCGGAGCCGCCGTGAATTTCCCGCGCCGGGCCAGAGCGTTCGCCAAACATCAGTCGCAGTGTCGCGCCAATCCCGTCGGGGTTGCCAGAAGTCCCCTTCAACCGCACACGCAGCCCAGGTTTCGCGCCGACGTTCTGGTAAAGTTTTGTCTCAGCACCGTTCTGACAAACAACCAAATCCACGCGCCCGTCTTCATCGAAGTCACCCAACGCCGCGCCACGTTGTTCACCGTAGATCAGGATGCCGGATTTCTGGCCGGCCACGGATTCCAGTTTGCCGCCGCCCGTCCCGCGCAACAGCAAACCGCGTCCGGCATCATATTGCCGAGCCACATCGTCTGGCAGGCGCATTCCGGTGGCGATGGCGAAAAAGTTCTGGCTGAGGAAAATGTCTTCGATGCCATCGCCATCGAAGTCACAGACGTTCACGGCAAACGCCGGAGATATCTGCGCTTCGTAAGGCAACGCCTGTGCTTCAAAATGATTGGTGCGATTGAAGAAGATCGTGGAGGCGAGCGTCGTGGCCTGAAGTTCTTCGGGAGGTTTCGGCAGGATGGCGAGAACCTGCTCCATCGTCGCTTCCGAGTAAGACTTGTGCGTGGCGAATGTTCCAACCAACGGCGGAAAGGCAACAGCCAACGTGCCGCGCATCCGACGGGGGACGACCGCTTTGAGTGCTGGATCGTACACAGTTTCGATGAGGTCGAGATTGCCGCGCTCTGCGAAGTCGCCGAAGTACAAGCGCGCGGGTTGATTGCTGCTCGCGTGGTATTCGCTGTTCAGTCCCCAGTTGCTCGCGATGATGTCGAGCCGTCCATCGCCATCAATGTCACCGGTCGTCACGCCGCGCCACCATCCGGTGTGATGATCGAGTCCGAGTTCCTTCGTGATTTCGTGGAGTTGACCACGCTCGTTTTTGAAAACGCGGATCGTCCCCCACTCGCACGCGAGAATCAGTTCAGGAAAACCATCGCCATCCAGATCACTCCACACCGCGCCGCTCACGAGGCCGACTTTCTCCAACACGCGGCTGTTCTCGGCATCGAGTTGCAGTTGCCC
>JAYUAV010000550.1:0-3295 GCA_043741175.1 Verrucomicrobiota bacterium | reverse complement strand
GCACATCGCGTGCGCCGCGATTCAACAGCGCTTGCGGCGCGCGGCGGATCATCTCTTCCGCCAGCCAGACGATCTTCTCCATGAGTGAGAACTCCGGGTGATCCACGACGTAACGGAAAGGAAACTCGGCAGCGTTGATCTGGAAACGCTTTCCACTGCGACCGATCACGATTTCAAGCAGGAGTTGAGAATTCTTTGCCAGCTTGTGCGAGTGCTCGACAGTTTCCTTCGGCCAAACTCCCGTTGCTGGATTGTAAGCCAGCTTGGTTCCAACTTTGGTGACATGACCAATGCCGAAATGCGTCACCGCGCCGAGTGCAAGCAGGGAAATTTCGCGCCATGCAAACTTCTCCGGTCTGCCGATCTGATCGAACACGACGAGGTCTGTCTCGGTGAGTTCGATGCGATGCGATGCCATTTTTTTTGGGAGCGCAGGGAGATTGTCTTCCGCTACGAATGTCGCATCCACCCCTTCAGCGTTGAGCGCGCGATGAAAAGATCGTGCTTCGTCGGAGCTCAATTGCCGCATGAGAATACCCTCGGCGTTCGCGGCGAGGCGGATGGCGTCCACATCCGTCAGATGACTGAAAGAACTGAACGCGCGACGGATTTGATCCGCAGCAGGACGCGTTTCGCTGCGCAGCAAGATGGCGTAATGGCTTGTGACGGGCATTTAGAATAGTTCTCGAAATGAATGACGCAAACGAAGTCCCCTGAACCCACCCCTAACCCCTCCGAGGACGGGAACACAATTCGGGGCGCGTCTTGCGTTGCTCCCCTCCTTGGAGGGGTTGGGGGTGGGTCGGTTCATTGAGAGTGGTAAATTGCGTGGCAGAGGTTTTCGACATTCATTTTGGTGCAAGCCTAGAGTTTCAGGAGAAAGCCATCGGCACAGTCTGCGGCGGGCCGACGCGGTTGAGATAATCCGTGATGACGGCCACGGCTTCATCCACATCGTCCGTGATCGTCAGCAACTTCAGATCGTCCGGGCCAATGTATCTGCTGTTGTCCCGCAACTCACTTTGCATCCAGCGCAACAAACCTGACCAATATTTTTTACCGAAGAGTATCAATGGAAACTTCGGGATGCGTTCGGTCTGCACGAGCGTTAGCACCTCGAACAATTCATCCAGCGTGCCGAAGCCGCCCGGCATATAGACGAACGCGAAGCTGTATTTTACGAAACAGACTTTGCGCGAGAAGAAGTAGTGGAAATTCACCGGCACGTTGGCGAACGGGTTGCCTCCTTGTTCATGTGGCAACTCGATGTTGAGGCCTACGGATTTTCCATTGCCGAGCGCCGCACCTTTATTCGCGGCCTCCATGATGCCCGGCCCGCCGCCAGTCACGACTGGGATGTTTTGATGTGCGAGTTTCCGGCCAAGTTCTACGGCGGCTTTGTAGTAAGGATCGCGCGGCTTGGTGCGCGCCGAGCCGAACACCGTCACCGCCGGATTCAGATGCGAGAGCGTCTCGAAAGACTCGACGAATTCACCCATGATACGCAGGACGCGCCAAGGGTCTTCCTTGATGAAGCGGTTGCCATGATTATTCATGCGCGGCAGAGTAGCGTGAGTGGGCAGGGGAAGGAAGGGGAAGTGTTGAGCCTAAATCCGGCAGTTGAATTGCCACAAAAAGGCACAAGAAGCACAAAACAAATGCGACGAGCGAAAGAGGCATTCCGCTGAAGACTCAATCCCTTTGCGCCTTTTGTGCCTCTTTGTGGCTAATCCAGTTCCCCAGATCAAGGCGTGATGGCGCGGAAGAAACGGTTGGTGTTTCCGGCGATGGGGACGGTGATGACGATTGGCGCGGTGTAGGTGAAGTTGGTGAAATCCGTCCAACTGCCCGCAGCCAACGATGGCGAGGTCTGGATGCGATATGGCTGACCGACGCTGGCATCAAGAAACGTGCAACTGAATCCGGCGACTTGAGAAAAACTCAAATTATCGAATCGTCCCGCCGCCACATTAATCTTTGCCCCGGCCGCGAAAGCAGAAATATTGCTACCTGTGACAGAGAAGTCCCCGCCAAGGTAAATATTAGTCGTCGAGATTAACATCGCTCGAACTGCGTTGTTTACACCTGAGCCCAAAGGTGACCACAAAGTTCCGTCCCACTTAGTGATCCGATTAACAACAATACTATTTCCAGAATTCGTTGCCCGTGAAAAATTTCCGCCCACATATAAGTCAGAGCCGGATACGGCCAGAGCGTTGACTCTATCGTTCAAGCCCTGACCTAGGCTAGCCCACGAGTTGCCGTTCCAAGTCGCAATATAACTAACGGGATTGCCCCCGGCCATTGTGAACGCGCCCCCGACAGCTAGATGCGGCCCCCACTTTGTCAGTGCCATGACATTGCTGTTTAATCCAACACCCAAGGCAGACCATGTAGTGCCGTTCCATCTGGCTATCCTGCTTGCCGCACTTCCACCTGCATTTGTAAAGCCGCCTCCAACAAATAGATCGTTTCCGGAAATGGCGAGGGCCATCACGACACCATTCACGCCTGTCCCCAACTCTGACCAACTGAAACCGTTCCATCTGGCAACGTTGTTCAATGTTTTCGACCCTGCGCTGGTGAAAAGCCCGCCTACGTAAAGGTTGGTTCCGCTTACTGCCAGAGAATGGACGCTGGGGTTCAATCCCCCGCTTAGTCCATTTACAAATCCACTCCACGACGCTCCATTCCATTTTGCGATTTTGTTGGCACCTAAACCGCCAGCAGTGGTGAAGTCGCCGCCCGCATACAGATTAGTCCCAATTACCGCCAGAGCCCGGACTGTGCTGTTCATCCCAACCCCTAAACCAGTCCAACCAGAACCATTCCAACGAGCGACACGGTTGAGGGTAACACTCCCGGCTCGGTCGAAAGCACCACCGACGTACAGGTTAGTATCGAGGCTCGCGATTGCATAAACCGACCCGTTTAAGCCCGAGCTAACCGGTGACCATTTGCTTCCGTCCCAGTTCGCGATTCGGTTAGCGGTGCTGCCGCCAGCAGTATTGAAGCTGCCGCCGACAAAAAGATTTGTTCCAGATGCAACCACTACATAAACTGGGGTACCGTTCCCAAGCCCCGTTGAAAGACCAATCCAATTAGTACCATTCCACTTGGCGATGTCGTGGCTGCTCTGCCCAGACACTTGAAAAAGTCCGCCTGCATACAAGTTGGTTCCGACCATTGTCAGAGCTTGGACGATCCCATTCAACCCCAAGTTGGCCCAAGAAGTTCCATTCCATTTTCTTACCCCGCTTGATGTACCGGCGAATAGATCGGTGCTAGACGTTAC
>JAYUAV010000549.1:0-4672 GCA_043741175.1 Verrucomicrobiota bacterium | reverse complement strand
GCGGTTGGAAACCTTCGGCCCGTGTGGTGTTTCTGTGAAGTGTGGCAGCACCCGCCTCCACCAACCCATAAGCCGGTCGCAGACCGGCGCTCCTGCCGCCCGGAATTTCCGAAAGGCATTAGATCAAGGTCGGAACAGTTACTCGCAGAATTTGCATCTACTCCAAACTCGTTGCGGCGCAGCGCGACGATTTCCACCTGAGTCGCCGATACTGCTTTCAAACAATGGCATTTGCTGGCAAGCCGCTGTTGTTCATGTGTAATCTGCCGCGCGTGAACCGCACTTCTCTAACTCGCTTTGCCTGGCTGTCCATCGGCGCAGCTTTGCTCACGATCGGATTGAAGACGGGCGCATATCTCATCACTGGGTCGGTGGGTTTGCTGTCGGACGCGGTCGAATCTCTCGTAAATCTCCTCGGCGGCATTATGGCGTTGGCGATGTTGACGGTGGCCGCGCGGCCCGCTGATGAAGATCACGCTTACGGTCATGGCAAGGCGGAATACTTCTCCAGCGGACTTGAAGGCGGATTGATTCTCGTCGCAGCGGTCAGCATCGCCGTGGCGGCGGTGATGCGGTTGATTGCTCCACAACACTTGGAAGCCGTGGTCATGGGGCTGGCGGTTTCTGTTGTGGCTTCCGTCGTGAATCTCGTCGTGGCATTGGTGATCCTGCGCGCTGGACGCAAATACAATTCCATCACGCTTGAAGCCAACGCGCGACATCTGCTCACAGATGTGTGGACAAGCGTCGGCGTACTCGTGGGCGTGGGGCTGGTGGTGTGGACGGGTTGGTTGTGGCTTGATCCGGTGTTGGCGTTGCTTGTCGCGGCGAACATTATCTGGACGGGTGTAGGCATCGTGCGGCGTTCAATTGGCGGATTGATGGATGCTTCGATTTCAACGAGTGACCTCGCGCTGGTGCGTAAAGTTTTTGAGAGCTATGAATCCGGCGGCGTGAAATTCCACGCGCTACGCACGCGACAATCCGGCTCAAAAAAATTCATCTCGGTGCATGTGCTTGTGCCGGGTAATTGGACGGTGCAACGCGGGCATGAATTGCTGGAGCGCATTGAGGCGGATATCCGCAATACGCTTTCGGACGCAGTGGCATTCACGCATCTGGAATCGCTTGACGATCCGGCATCGTGGGATGATGAGGCGTTGGATCGCGGTATCACTCGCTGATGATTCAGGTCGCAGTCAGGAAAAAAGACAAACAACGATCTCAGCAGTCAGGCAGCAATTACAACTCACTTATTGTCATCCGGCCATTTCCCCCAAGCTTGCTGTCTGCCGCGATTTCCCTAGCTTGGTTCTGCCATCCAGTTGGGCGCAATGAAACACAAGAAATCCAAGCCAGCCAAACCCGCCGCCGCATCGCTCATCCAACCCGCGACGAAATCTTCTCCACCCCGCTCACAGTGGCAGAAGCGTTGTCTCATCGGCTTGTTGATCTACACCGGCGTCGGTTTCCTCGTGTTGCCCGCCATGCTCAAGTGGCAACTTCGCAAACAACTTCCCGCGCTCACGCATCGCATCGCGGAGGTGAAACAAGTTCGTATGAATCCTTACGCGCTTTCGCTGACCGTGCGTGGGTTGTCGCTCACGGAATCCAACGGCGCACCGTTCGCCGCGTTCGACGAACTCTACGTGAACTTCCAACTCTCTTCCGTGTTCCGGCGCGCGTGGACTTTCGGTGACATCCGCCTTGTTCATCCCACGGCGAATCTCGTCCGGCTCGCAGAGGGTGGATTCAACTTTTCCAATCTCGTCAGCACAAACTCCCCGCCCAACACGAATCCTCCCCTCGCGCCGCCTACTGTCCTTGTTCAATCACTGCTCATCACAAACGCCGTCGTCACGTTCGCCGATGAAACGACTGCGCCGCGTTTCAAAGCGGATTACGGCCCGATCAATCTCGCCATCACCGATTTCTCCACGCGCCGCGCGAAGGACGGTCCTTACACATTCGTCGCCACCACGAGCGATGGTGAATCCTTCGCGTGGTCTGGGCGCATCTCCGTTAATCCGCCGCAATCCAGCGGACAGTTCAAACTCACGGGAATTTCGCCCGGCAAATACTCCGCATACCTCGCGCAGTTCAGCACGGTGCTGGTGGCATCGGGGAAAATTGATGTTGGCGCAGACTATCGTGTGAACGCCGCAAGTTCACCGCTGGAACTCGATGTCACGAACGCCACGGTGCAAGTGCGCGATCTACTCGTGAAACCGCCCGGCTCAGACGCCACGCTGTTCGGCATGAATCAATTCATCGTAACAAACGCCAGCGCAACTCTCACCGGGCGCGTGGCGCGCGTGGGATTGGTAACGCTCAATGGCGGCTCGGCGCTCATCGGTCGCGAAGCCGACGGTTCACTCACGGCTTTGAAATATCTTATTCCCCAGACCAACCATGCGGACGCAACTGCCACCACCAACACCACACTTGAACCTTCCGCTCCGTGGCGATTTGATCTCGCCGAACTCAACATCGCGGGATTCAACGTCGCGGTGGAAGATCATTCGACACCGACCGTCGCAGAGCCTGGCGTGGACGCGTTGCGTCTGAACGTGAAAGGATTTTCCACAGAGACGAACATGCCGGTGGAGGTCGCGCTCGCGTTTAACTGGCGCGGCGGTGGCACGGTCAATGTGACATCGCAAGGCACGCTGATGCCGCCGGACATCACCGCCACGATTGGTGTCAACGAATTGGCCATCGCGCCGTTGCAGCCTTACATCGGACAAAACCTGAATCTCGTCGTCCACTCCGGCGGCGTGAGCGTGGATGGGACGGTGAAGTTCAATCCGTCTGCGTTGCCGCAAATCCACTTCGCAGGAAACATCGGCATCACGAACTTCGCATCGTCGGACACGATCTCATATCACGAGCTATCGTCTTGGAAAAACCTCTCGGTGCGCGGGATTGATTTCTCGTTCCAGACAAACTCGCTCTCGATCCAGGAAGTGAAGTTCACCGATGCGCGAAATAATTTTGTGGTGAGTTCCAACGGCATGTTGAACGTGGCGGCGTTGCCAAAAATAAAATCGGCGGGCGCAACAAATGAAGAGAGTTCCGTTCAGCAAACAAACGCGGCTGCGTCCGAACCTTTCCCGATCCGCGTCGGCGCACTCGTGTTGGAGAACAATTCAATCCGTGTGGCTGACGATTCCCTGCCGAATCATTTCCAGACGAGTATCGAAGAGTTTACGGGCACGATTCGCAACATCATCCTGCCCGGCGCACACAAGGCGAACGTGGACATTCGCGGCAAGGTCAGCGCGCTTTCGCCATTTGAGATTTCCGGCGAGGTGACGCCCGATCCAAAAAATCTGTTCGTCAATCTCAAGATCGCGTTCACCAACACCGACCTCACACCGCTAAGTCCTTACACGGAAAAATTTGTTGGTCGTCCGATCAACAAAGGCAAGCTCACGCTTGACCTGCGCTACAATATTGAGCAACGCGCGTTGAAGGCGGAGAACGTCGTCGCGATGAATCACTTCACCTTCGGCGCGAAGAACGACAGCCCGAATGCCACAAAACTCCCGGTGAAACTCGCCGTGGGTTTGCTCAAGGACATGAACGGACGCATTGATCTGAACCTCCCCATCGAAGGTAGTCTCGACGATCCCCAGTTCAGCGTGTGGGGTTTGGTGGGGAAAACTTTCGTCAACATGATCCTTAAAGTCGCCACGTCGCCGTTCTCGTTGCTCGGCGCACTGGTCGGTGGCGGTGAGGACATGCAGTTCGTCGAGTTCGCTCCGGGCAGAGCGACCTTGAGTGAAAGCCAGACGAACAAGCTTATGAAACTCTCTGTGGCGTTGACGAATCGTCCGGCGTTGAGCGTGGAAATTGGGGCGACGTTTGATCCAGTGACCGACACCGCCGCGCTTGGACGACAGAAGGTGGTGGAGAAGATGAAGCTCTTGCACATCCAGCAACTCGTGGCGCGCGGCCAGCCCGCGCCCGCGCTCGAACAATTAAAGCTGGAAGACGGCAACTACGACAATCTGCTGCGAGCGGACTACAAGACGGCGTTCAACACCACGCCGGAGATTGCGTTGCGCGAAACGCTCGCCGCCGCCGTCGCCACGAATTCACCTGCGGACGCCGCCGCATTCAAAGCCGCGCAAGTTGCGAAAACTGAACCGCGCAAAGGCGCCAGCCAACTGATGCGCGAAAGTAAATCCCTCGCTCAACTTGCCGCTCAGATCGGTCAAAAAGTCGGCAGCACCGGCGCAGCCAAGCCCAGGACCGAACGCGAATTGATCCGCGATGAATTGGAAACACGCCTCGCTACAACCGTGCCGGTGAGCGGCGATGATTTGAAAACCCTCATGCGCCAACGCGTCGAAGCAGTGCAGCGGTTTCTTCTGGAAGCCGGGAAGATAGATGGCGAGCGATTGCTCGTAACGCTGCGCGGCCCGGAAGATACCGCGAGTAAAGGCGCAGCGCGTGTGCTGTTCTCGTTGGAGTAATCGAGTGCTACTGGAACTGCCTTGCTCTGCTCAACTCACGATCGCGCCAAAGCGAACCACCCAGCCCATATTGCCCGGGTGTGATTAAAGTCTAAGGAAGCGCTGATTTAATCGGCGTTCGTAATTTTGCGGAAATCCTGCCGCGTCAGCTTGGCGTAGGAAGGATTTTGATTTTAGCGGAGGGTGATTCG
>JAYUAV010000548.1:0-25284 GCA_043741175.1 Verrucomicrobiota bacterium | reverse complement strand
GTTGCCTGAAAATCCGTGATGCCGATCTCCGCCGATCACGCCGCCGATGAGTCCGCCCCATAGGGCGCCGTTGACGGATTGTGGCGAGAGCAGTTGCGCTTGCGCGGTGAGGAGAGTTGCGCTTGCGATCCAGATAGCGATGAGCTTTTTCATAAGCACGTTTGTTTTGACGGAATAGTTCGTCGTTTATTCGCTACGATGAAAAATAGCATAGGCAGGGAGTGAAGCCAACGCCCGTGTTTGTTCGAGGCTGGCGCGGGGTGTGATCACAAACATGTGAGGGAACGAGGCGACATACCCCGGACCGCTCGCGCTCCATCGGATAGCCTCACCCGTTTGTAATCACATGCGCTGGCGTGACAACGAACTGGCAGGGTCACGCGATATTAATCGCGGCCAATGGCCAATCCACGTTCCGGCAATTCTTGTTCTTGCGGCAGGCGGCTTCGCTCGCAAAACTGTCTCATGCAAAAAGTCGGTTTTTTTCAACGCACCTTGAATTACGCCAGCGAGACGCGGCAACAATTGCGGAGTTCCATCTGGCAACTTGAAGCCCGGTTGCGCGGTCTGGAGATTGGTAGGGGCGTCATCTTTAACGGACGACCCTATCTCCATCGTTTTGCCGGGTCTAAAATCACCGTCGGTGACCGCGT
Organism: Verrucomicrobiota bacterium; assembly: GCA_043741175.1. Taxonomy (GTDB): domain Bacteria; phylum Verrucomicrobiota; class Verrucomicrobiia; order Limisphaerales; family JADLHS01; genus JADLHS01. Next base: position 24,631 of record JAYUAV010000548.1, on the reverse strand, counting down.
TTGCTTGAATAGCTCGTTTCGCAGCAATCCTATTGGGTGTTCACGTGCCGTCTCGCTACGCACGATGCGACCGGGTGCGGAAATTATCCTAGGCAAGGGTGTGGGTTTGAGCAGCACGGCGGTTTGTGCGGCTGTGCGGGTGGAGATCGGGGAGGGAACATTTGTCGGCGCGGACACTTACATTTTCGACAACGATTTTCATGCGCCCATCGGCGAATGGAACTGGGGTGACGCTTCGCCAGACAATCCCAAGCCGGTGATTATTGGGCGTGGCGTGTTCATCGGCGCGCGCGCGATCATTCTCAAAGGCGTCACCATCGGAGATCGAGCCGTGGTCGGCGCCGGTGCCGTCGTGAGCAAAGATGTTCCTGCGGGACACGTCGCTGCCGGGAATCCTGCGCGTGTCCTGCCTCCATCACATCACTCCCACACTCCAAGTTGAATCAATTCCCGTGTCGCCGTTTTTGTCCAATCGCCGCGATTGGCTTTGGGGCTGGCAGGGCTGGGATGCAGAACTTGGCCGACGCGAATCTTTGAGCCGTCCGCGACCCACTCGCCGCGTTCTCGTGCAAAGCCGCCGATGCCGATCAACCACGCAGGCTTGAGTATTTCCAGCACGCGTCGCAGATGTGCGTCGCAGATGTTGAACAATTTCTCACGTTCAGCCGGGAACAGTTTGTTCGGAGTGCGGTTCAATCCGCTCGCTTCCAGAAACGCCAGCGGACAATAGTTCACCACGAAATGCTCGGTGAAATAATTCTCCGGCGTACCGAAGCGATCCGCACACAGTTTCCAGAAACGTCGCCCGCTGACCTCGGAGCGCGGACAATCGAAGCCGAGGATCGGTCGCTTGGGATGTTCCTTCGCAGGTTTCAAGATCGGAGTAAGGATGCCCATCCAGTCCCGCGCCGCAGCGATCTCACCAAACGGAATACCAATCTGCGCCATGCCGAAAGGCCCCGGATTCATGCCGAGGAACACCACGCGCTTCCGGCTGTTGCCGAACCGGCGCAAGTATTCTTCGTGCGCCGTCCACGCGTAGGTGAGCGGATTGTAAGTGTGCGTGACGGGCGGACGAAACTTCAGCCGCTCCACCTGCGACGAAAGCTCGCGCGCAGCGGCGATGAGTTGTTTGCTGATGTGGGTTGGTGCCGATTTCAAAGCGCGGTCACGATATTTTATTTCTGACGAGACGCAATGCTTTGCCTCGACACGATCCATGCGGACAGGACAAACAACACAATGCCGAGCATGACCAAAATGTCGGCGACATTAAAGACGCCGGTGTGCAACGGCCCGCAGCGTAGCGTGAGAAAGTCGGTGACGAGTCCGTTTCGCGTGATGCGATCAATGAGATTGCTTGCGCCACCGGCCATGACCAGAGCGAGTCCGCAAAAAGCCAGCCAATGCCATCGCGGACGGAGAAGCAGATAAACAAACATCGCCAGCAGCCCGATTCCTCCGGCGACGGTGAACACGAGCGTGCGGATCGCTTGCGGCAGCGAATCACCCAGACTCAGGAACGCGCCGGAGTTTTCTGCCAATTGCAATTCGCCAAGTCCTCCCAGAAGCATGACGGAGTCGAACTGATTCAGCTTCGTGCGCGCGATGTGTTTGGTGGTTTGATCGCACCCCACCGTGCCGCCGAGCAGGAGCAGCAGGATGACGAGTCGAAGCGGGCGCGAGAAGTTCATGGCAAAGATATAGCGAACGAGTCGAAAATTGGCAAAGCGCATTACCGTAAACAAAAGCTCGCGCGATGATTTGCTATCCGTCAAAGATGTTTGCATGAAAACCATCCTGATGTGCGTTATCACAGTCGTGTTCATCGCTTCGTGCGCCTTGCCAAACAAATCCGCCAGCAAAAAGCCGCGCGAGTTGAACATCCTCACGCGCGCCGGCTGGGGTGCGAACCCGCCCGTGGCAGAGATGAAAGCTCACAAGATTTCGCGCATCACCGTCCACCATACGGCCACGCTGCAAAAACCAGAGCGCGCGCTCGCCGATAAGATGAAAGCGTTGCAACAGTTTTCACAAAATCCCGGCACGCTCGGCAACGGAAAAGCAAAACCCGCATGGCCGGATGTGCCGTATCACTTCTACATTGATTGCCACGGAGAAATCGCCGAGGGACGCGATGCAAACTTCGTCGGCGACACGAACACGGCCTACGATCCAACGGGACATCTGCTCGTGGTGTTGGAGGGAAATTTTGAGGAGGAGACCCCCACTGAGCCGCAGTTGGCCGCCTTACGAAAACTGCTGACTTCAATGATGGCGCGTCACCGCATCGCGCCGCAAATGCTTGGCTCACACAAGGATTTTGCAGAGACGCTTTGCCCGGGGAAAAACCTGCACGATCTCGTCCACGCGATGATCAAATAAGGCGGGAAAGATTGATTCAAAATCCGGTGGTTTGAATTCTGAAACAACGCTTTGACCATGGATGGATTCGGGCATGCGGGGCGACTGCATGAAAACATGGGTTCACTCCCGATGTGTGACACGCCTTTGCACTCCAGGATTATTCGCCCGCCAATGTTCGCTTATTTGCACCCAAACAATTTCTTACCGCGAATAATTTCCGCGATGGGCGGAGGCACTTGCTTCTCCCATTCGCGGTCGCCGGTCTGAAGTTTTTCCAACACCCAACTCGAACTCACCGCGAGATGATCCGCGTTGTAGTTCTTGATCTCTTGGATGAATCCATTCGTGACAAGATGCGCGTAGAGATGGCTCAGATGCGGCGCGGGCTGGAATGTATCCAGTGTCATCACCTTGCCGGTTTCGCGACTCAGCCACGGATAGACGTAAAGCTTCACGTCTTTGCGGAACAATTGTCCGAGCGATTCCATCAAGCCGCCGCCGAGGTCAGTGTAATTCTTTTCATCGAGTACATCCTTGAGCCGCGTGAGGCCGAGCGGCAGGCCGATGCTTTTGTTCGTGTAGGTGGAGAGGAATTGCACGAGCCGATGGTAGCGGCGGAAATTTGAGATCAACACCGGGCGACCCAACGCGCGCAACGTGTCCACGCGATCCAGAAAATCTCCGTGGTCAATCACATCACCGACTTGTAGTTGCTTCAACGTCATCTCCATGAGCGTCACGGGTGTTTCGCCATCAAGAGATTTTTCGAGGACGAACTGTTCATGCGCGCGTTCGAGCATGTCGAGCATTGGATTGGTGAGCGGACGGAAGCTGCCGCGTTCGACGAGTACGGGTTTCTTGTAAAGCATCTCGCTCGGAATGACGCTCTCGCCATCGGCGGTGAAGATCGCCGCGTCCGACATGCCTTGCTCGACGAGTTGTAGCGTCATCAAACGATTATCCACGCCCGCGAAGCACGGCCCGGAAAATTTCACCATGTCTATCTCGACACGTTGCCGCGTCAAACCATCCAGCAACGAGACGATCAGGCTGATCGGGCTGGTGTGTTTGTAAAATGCCGCGTGGATCAAGTTCACGCCTACGATGCCGAGCGCTTCCTGTTCGCGCACGGGTTCGGGATCGAGCAGGCGAACGTGAACAATGATCTCGGAGGGACGTTGCCGTGGCGCGCCTTGAAAGCGGATACCCATCCAGCCATGACCTTCCTCAGAGCGCGTGAAACTCCGCGTGGCGACGGTGTTGGCGAATGAGAAGAACGCACTTTTGTCACCGCGCGGTTTATCGAGGCGTTCAATCACGAGATTATATTCGTGATTGAGCATCGCTTGCAAACGCTGGCGGCTGACGTAGCGATCCGCCGGGCCGTATATGGCGTCGCTCACGGTCATGTCGTAGGCGGAAATAGTTTTGGCAACAGTGCCCGCAGCTCCGCCGACGCGAAAGAACCAGCGCGCCACTTCCTGTCCTGCGCCAATCTCGGCAAACGTGCCGTACTTGGTTTTATCCATGTTGATCTGGAGCGCTTTTTGATCTGTGTTCAATTTTTCTTCGTTCATAGGAGCAATAATTTTATTACGGCTGGCAGGCCGCGACTGTGACACGACACCGAGGGTGTATCGGACGGATGAGTTGTGGGCTTAACCTGGTGTTTGGCATGAGTTCCGATGTTAGATACCGCTTCTCATTAACACCCTGCTTTAGCTGGGTGTTACCGGGCCGCAGTGAACTCAACCGTTTCAACGGTTTTCCCGCACGCTGACCAAACCGTTAAAACGGTTGCATCGCTCGCACGCATGTCCACACCCAGCTAAAGCAGGGTGTTAATGAGAGTTCTCCCGCCTTCACGCCTCCCTCAACTTCACCAGCAAATCCTTGCTCTCCACCGCGTCTCCGATCTGCACCGCGAGCGAATCCACCACGCCATCCACTGGCGCGTAGATCGTCGTCTGCATCTTCATCGCTTCGAGCGTCACGAGTTTGTCGCCCTTCGCGACTTTCGCGCCGACGCTCACCGACAGCGCAGTGACCAAACCAGGAATCGGCGCGCCGACTTCGGCGGGCTTCGCGGAATCCGCCTTCACACGCGCTTTCACCGTCGGCTTCACCGAGCGATCCACCACGGATAACTGGCGGCTCATGCCGTTCAACTCAAATGTCACCGCGCGTTTTCCCTCCGCATCCACCGCGCCGATGTTGACCATGCGGATGAACAGCGTCTTGCCCGGTTCGATCTCAATGGCCGCTTCCTGTCCCGGCTTCATGCCGTAGAAAAACGCCGGCGTCGGCAGCACTGACAAATCACCGCTTGCGTTCACCTTCTTCACGAAATCGGCGAACACTTCGGGATACATGATGTGGCTGAAAACATCGTCCATCGTCGCGTCGCGCTTGAGTTTTGGCGAAAGTTCCTCCGCGATTTTTTTGAAATTCAGCGGCTTCAATTCCGCGCCCGGACGACCCTTGATCGGTTTGCGTTTGCCGAGTACGACCTCTTGCAACTTTTTCGGCCAGCCACCCATCGGTTGGCCGAGTCCGCCGCTCAACATATCAATCACCGACTCCGGGAACGGCATCGAGCCGGGTTCGAGATTCAACACGTCGGCGGGCTTGATGCCGCGCGTGATAAGGAACATCGTCATGTCGCCCACGACCTTGCTGCTCGGCGTGACTTTCACGATGTCGCCAAAGAGTTCGTTCACTTCCGCGTAAGTGCGCGCGATCTCCGGCCAGCGATGTGCGAGTCCCATGCCCGCCGCCTGCTCCTTCAGATTCGTGAACTGTCCGCCCGGCATCTCGTGTTGATAAACTTCCGCGCTGCCCGCTTTGGGCGACGTGTCGAACGGCGCGTAGTAATTGCGAACCTGCTCCCAGTAATCCGAGAACTGATTGAGCGCGTCGAGATCGAGACCCGTGTCGCGCTTGGTGAATTGCAACGCGGCCACGACAGAGTTGAGATTTGGCTGACTCGTCGAGCCGCTCATCGAAGCGATGGCGAGGTCAACGATGTCCACGCCCGCTTCCGCAGCACTCAAAACCGACGCCGCAGAAATTCCGCTCGTGTCGTGCGTGTGAAAATGGATCGGGATGCCGACTTCATCCTTGAGAGCCTTGACCAGAACGTGCGCCGCCGCCGGACGACACAGCCCCGCCATGTCTTTGATCGCGAGAACGTGCGCGCCCATGCGCTCCAGTTCCTTCGCGAGCTTCACGTAATACTTGAGTGAGTATTTGCTGCGCGATTTGTCGAGGATGTTGCCCGTGTAACAGATCGCGCCTTCGCAGATCGCGTGCGTCTCATGTACCGCTTCCATCGCCACCTTGAGGTTCGGCAGATAATTCAGCGAATCGAAGATGCGGAAAATATCCATGCCCGCCTCGGCTGCGTGTTTCACGAAACCAGCGACGGCATTGTCGGGATAATTCGAGTAACCGACTGCGTTCGAGCCACGGAACAACATCTGGAAACAGATGTTCGGAATCTTCTCGCGCAACGCACGCAGACGCGTCCACGGGTCTTCGTGCAGAAAACGCAGTGCCGTGTCGAACGTCGCGCCGCCCCAGCACTCCATCGAGTAAAGATTCGGCGTGCGCCGCGCGACAGCATCCGCCACGGCGAGCATGTCGTAACTGCGCATCCGCGTGGCGAAGAGGGATTGATGCGCGTCGCGAAACGTCGTGTCGGTGACGAGTAATTGTTTTTGCTTGAGCGTCCACTCGGCGAACTTCTTCGGACCGAGTTCGAGCAGTAATTGTCGCGTGCCTTTCGCTGGCGTCTGTTTGTGTTCGTAAGCCGGGACGCGCGCGGCGGTGAGAATTTCCTTCGGCACATAACCCTTCGCGTGCGGATTACCGTTCACCGTGATGTCGCCGAGGAAGGAAAGCAACTTCGTGGCGCGGTCGCGTTTGGCTTTGAACTTGAACAGCTCCGGCGTTGTATCAATCAACGTCGTGGAAGCCTGGCCGCTGCTGAACGTCTGGTTGTGAATGACGTTTTCGAGAAACGGAATGTTCGTCTTCACGCCACGGATGCGGAACTCGCGCAGCGCGCGATCCATGCGTTGCAAGGCGGCCTCAAACGTCGGCGCGCTCACCGTCAGCTTCACCAACAGCGAATCGTAAAACGGCGTCACGACCGAACCCGCGTAGCCCATGCCGCCGTCAAGTCGCACGCCGAATCCACCCGCGCTGCGATACGTCAGGATGCGACCGTAGTCCGGCTGAAATTTGTTTTCCGGGTCTTCCGTCGTGATGCGGCACTGCACGGCGTAACCGTTGCGGCGGATTTCGTTTTGTGCCGGAATCCCGACTTCCGCGCCGTGCATTTTCTTACCGTCGGCGATGAGAATCTGCGAGCGCACGAGGTCAATGCCCGTGATGACTTCCGTGACCGTGTGCTCGACTTGGATGCGCGGGTTCATCTCGATGAAGAACCATTCTTTCGAGTCTTGGTCGTAAAGGAACTCCACCGTGCCTGCATTGTCGTATTTGATTTCGCTGCACAACTTCACCGCCGCGTCACACAGTTCCGCGCGAACTTTTTCATCCAGTTCCACACTCGGCGCGATCTCGATGACCTTCTGATGACGCCGCTGCACGGAGCAATCACGCTCGTGCAAATGAACCACGTTGCCGTGTTTGTCGCCGAGAATCTGCACCTCGATATGTTTTGCGCGCGGAATGTAGCGTTCGAGAAACACAGCGGGATTGCCGAATGCGCGCCCCGCTTCGCCCTGCGCTTCATCAAGCAAATCCGCGAGATCGCCGGGTTTGGTGACAACGCGCATCCCGCGTCCGCCGCCGCCGAACGCAGCTTTGATGATGAGCGGGAAACCAATTTCCTTCGCTGCCTTGAGTGCTTCACCGCGATCTTCGATGGCGTCTTCCGTTCCGGGTAAGACCGGCACGCCGACTTTTTGCGCGAGGGCGCGGGCGGCAGTTTTATCGCCCATCTTGCGGAGCAATTCCACACGCGGCCCGACGAACGTGATGCCCGCTTCGGCGCAGGCTTTCGCGAACTCAGCGTTCTCGGAAAGAAATCCGTAACCGGGATGGATCATGTCCACGCCTTTTTCCTTGGCGAGCGCGACGATGCTGGGAATATCCAAATACGCGCCGACAGGTCCTTTGCCCTCGCCGACCACATAGGCCTCGTCTGCTTTGAAGCGATGGATGGCGAGACGATCTTCCTGCGCGTAGATCGCGACGGTGCGGAAGCCGAGTTCAGTCGCCGCGCGAAAAACGCGGATGGCGATTTCGCTGCGATTGGCGACGAGCAGTTTGCGTTGGCGTGACGGTGCGTTGGATGTGGCGGAACTCATAGATTAAACCGGGCAGATGAAACCTGATTCACGCACGACAGGCAATCTTGGAATAGGTCTATGTCGTGTAGTTTTCAAGACCGGACAGGTTGTTCAACTTCGGAAGTTACTCGGTGTGCGACCCGGGTGTGATTACAAATGGGTGAGGCTATCCGAGGAAGCACGAGCGGTACCTCGCTCGCAGCGCGCGAACAGGGAGGAGCGCATGGAATCATTCAGGCCGCCCTGTCGTAGTGCTGCGCTACGGGCAAGTGACCGTCCGTATCTCCGCCTGATGTGTGACCGCCACTTCGGGGCGCACCCATCCGCTCGAATCAGCAGCAAGTGAACTTCAAGATAAACAAAGAGGAAAAATCGGCAGATTGCTGAAGACTTGAAACGTCGCGAGGCAAACTTCCGCCTGTTCAGGGTCGGTCAGACAAACAAAGCCGTCTCGAATTCTGGCATTGGGTGAACCTTCCAGAACAACAGGGAACTTCGCCCGCTGCTTCGCGGCGAAGGCTTTGAAATCATTGCAACCTTCCGCTTTGAGCGCAGGACGATTCACCAGGCGGAACAAGCCGTAACGACCTTGCCCTGCGCGTTTCATCAGGTCCACCGTCAGGCGACCCATCGTGTAGCGTGGATTGATTTCAACGACAGGCTTGAGTTTCATCGCGCCGACCGCATCCCGATAGACGAAGCAATCAATGCCGAGCGGCCCAAGAAAATCCACGAGACGAAGTTCCTTCTCCAACGCAGCGAACAGGTCGGCGAAGAAAAGTTGAATCTCATTTCCAGCGCGCGGTGTGACGCCGAGCGCGGAAAGAACCGACGCGGGAAAGGCGCGTTCGTGTTTAGGTTCGGCCCAGTTGGCTTGGAACTGACCTTTCGCATCGTTGATCAAGCCAGTGTAGCCGCAGAGTTTCAACCCGGCAGAAGTCATCTCCAGTTGAGCGGAAAAATCCAGCGCGCGTTCCAACCACGGCTCGACAACCACCTCGCGTCCTGAACTTGCTGCGTTGGCGATCCAGCGGATTTGTTTGTCCAAGATTTCCGGTTCGAGCAGACGGATGGAGTTGCTGCCCGCGACGCCGATGGATTCTTTCAACACTACCTTGTGATGACCGCGAGCGCGGATGGCAGCGATGGCTTCAAGCGCGGCGGGAATGGAGTTCACGGCCACGCCAATCTCTGCATCCGAGCAGAGCCAACTTAAATCCGCAGACAGGTAGGGCGCGTCACTCTGTGCGCGCCGAAGCGCGGTAGAAAAGAGCACGTCAGCTTGCTGGGGAGCGGCGGGCAGAGGACTGCCCCCCCTACCTTGCCATAGAAAGTTCCGCAGGAACGCCGCGCTCCACGCTTTTGAGTAAAGCGCAGCGACGCGGTCGTTGAAGCAAACTTCCGGCGCGCGTTGTTGTTCTTTCAGGTTGGCGAACAGGGGTTCAAACAAAGCCACGCTGTCCGGCCCCCAAGCCCACGGTCGCAACGCACCGAGCTTCCGTTCCACCAGCGGCGCGACAGATTCTGCAAACTCCGGCAGCATGAAGCCCGCGTCCTTCAGGCCGCTCAGGAAATGCACGCTGGGTCGCCGATCCACCAACACGATGTCGTCCTGCCGACAGAGGAATTGCGGCAAGTTGGCGAGGTCGCGGATGATCTGCGCCTGGTGTTTGATGGGAGAAAAACCTTTGCCACCGGCGATGCGCGCTTCGGTGAGCGAATTGAAAACAAACACCGTCGGCGTGCGGCCTTTGGATTGAGCGAAGACGCTCAGGTTCTCGATGAACTCCTGCGGCAACCCGGCAGCGCGGCGACCTTCCACGTTTAACGAAAGACCTTTTGCGCGAGCGGGCGAGAGCGGAAATTTCAGTTGGCGACAGAACGCATCCCAATCGCTCTCGCCCGAATTCTTCCAACGACGAAACCATTTCAGCCCGTAAGCCACATGCCCGATCTCGTCGCCATAAATCTTCTGCAACAACTTGGCGGACTCCGCATCGCCGACTTCGGCGAAGCAATTCGAGAAGTGCCGCGCGAAATCCAGGTTCGCCTGCTCGAACGTCAGGCTCAGACCGGCGACGTAATCCATCGGGCTTTCCATGCCGGACACCGCGCGCCAGAAATAGCCGCTCACCGGGATCGAGCCGAACTCGATACCGCACGACTTCATCCGCTCCATGTAGAGGCGCGTGTGTTCCTGCTCGTCCTTGAGAGTTTCGAGCACGCCTTTGCGGAAGGCGGCGGGTGCATCGGGAAATTTCAACAGCACGAGAGCCATCAATTCCGTGGCGAGCAATTCGTGATTGGCAAAGAAGTGAAGCAACCTTCCGCGCTCCTCATTTTGTTCCAGATGGCGCGTGCCGGGAAATTCCCCGCGCGACGTTCCCGTGATCTTGAAGTTCAAACCACGCGGGCGACCCGGCGCGTCCGGCGTGACGCGAGCCGAACCGGGACGTTCGTCCGTAATGATGCCGGGCGACTGGAGTTTTTCCTCCAGAGTCGTGGCGAACAAAACGCGCTCGGCAAATTCCCGCAGTTCCATTGTCAGAACGGTGACAAAAGTTTCAGCCAGACGCGAGCCGATTGGTTGGTGTTGCAAACCGCATTCATCATTGAGCCGTGTTTCAAGCAGCCACATACTCGCGGCATGATACGCCTGATCAAATGGGTGCTGATCGTTACTCTAGTCATCGTTGCTGCGGCGGTGGGACTGGTGCTTTCGCGGGACAGGATCGCCAAGACGGCGATGGAGCAGCAGATACGCTCTCAGACTGGCATGGACGTGAAGATCGGGAAACTTTCCACAAGTCTGCTGTCGCCCGTTGCCACGATTCAAAATCTCACGCTCTACAACACGGCGGAATTCGGCGGCACGCCGTTCCTCCACATCCGCGAGCTGCACATCGAGTTTGATCGCGAGGCATTGACGCATCGCGAACTGCATTTCAAACTTCTCAAGTTGAACATCGGCGAGCTTTCAGTGGTGAAGAACGATCTCGGCCAGACAAACATCATCTCCATGATGAACGCCGCCAAGCTCAAGCCGCCGACGGGTGCGGTGGACTTCAAAGGAATCGAGGTCGCCAATTTCTCCATCGGCAAAATCTCCTACCTCGATCTCAAGAACCAGAAGAACAACCGGCAGATGAATGTGAATCTGCAAAACCAAGTGTTCCGCAATCTAAACACACCGGGAGATTTTTACGGCGCGTTCGTGCTGATCTGGATTCGGAGTGGCGGCGCGCGGTAAGGGAGAGAAAAGTTGGGTGAGACTTAGCTGCCGCGCAACGAACTGAATCCTCCTCGTTCTCCTCCTCGTCGTCCTCGAATTTAACAAAACAATGAGAGGACGGGGACGAGGACAAAAAGTGAGCGGCAATTCCAGTCACACCCGAAAAGTTTGCGCTGATTGACTTGCCTCATAGCGATGGATAGCCTGCGTCCAATGCTCGAAGCCATTGAAAAACTCCTCATCTTGCAGGATCGCGACCGCAAGATTCGCCGCGCGCAAGCCGAGCTGGCTCACATCGAACCCGAACGCCAGACGCTTAAAGGAAAAACCGCCAGCACACAGGCCGCGCTTGATGCCGGAAAGCTGCGCCTGCGTCAGATTGAGTCGGATCGCAAACGTCTCGAACTCGATGTGGACGCCAAGCAACAACAGATTGCCAAGTACGCAAACCAGCAGTTGCAGACGCGCAAGAACGAGGAATACAAAGCACTCTCGCATGAGATTGATGGTTGCAAGGTGGACATCAGCAAGATCGAGGATCAGGAAATTTCGTTGATGGAACAGGCAGAGGTTGCCCAGAAGGAACTGGTGCGGCTCACTGCGGAAGCGAATGAGGCAAAGAAACACGCCGACAGCTTGGTTTCACTTTTGGGTGAGCGCGAAACCAACATGAAGAAGGAACTCGCCACGCTTCAAAGTGATCGCGAGGCATTGGCTACCGCTGTGGATGAATCCACGCGTGGCAGATATGAGCGGTTGGCAAAGAGCAAAGGCGACAACGTGCTCGTGGGAGTGCAGCATGGAGTTTGCGGTGGTTGCCACATGAAATTGCCCGCGCAATCACTCGTGGCCTGCCAGTCGCATCAGGAGATCGTCACCTGCATCAATTGCGGGCGGATATTGTTTTACACGCGAGAAATGACGCTCGCAGCGACGGATTGAACCTAAAGACAACTATTGAATGAGGGTCGCCGTCTGTTAGAATTCCCAACGTGAAGAAAATTTCAACCAACACAAGAACAGTAGCGGCGGTGATGACGCTGTTGGTCATCGTGATTGCAAGCGGATCGCAGGCGCAGGATCGCAGCCGAGATCGCGGTGCGCCCATCATTTTCTCCCCCCCAAAAACAGATACCATCTCGACCAATCTTCATGAGGTCAACGTGAAGCAGACACCGTTCAAAAATCTGGAGTCAGAGGTAAGAAAGCCGTTTGAGATTTTTGATCAAGTCCCCGCGCAACCCAGATTTGTGCCACCGAGGCAGAACAACAGCACCCCGAACATAAACAAGCCCAACCTCAAGGCGATGATGGAAAAGAGTGCCGAGGAACAATTTCTCAACGGCAGGCTGAATGGACAGGAAGATGACAACGATCCATTCAAGTCCCCGGACTCTTCGATGGATCCTTTGAATCGTAAACGCAAAACCTCGCTGGAGCGTTATTACGAGCGGGTGGAGCGGGATCAGACAGGGAGAACGAACAATAATTTCAAGACGGATTTGTTCGGAGGGAAGAAAGAGCGGACTGTCGAAGAAAGGTTCTCACTGGACAGCAGCAAGGAAGAGAATGCCACAAAGAAAGATCGGGATATTTATTCACGAGCCAACAGACAGATGTCAAACAATGCTTCGATGGACAATAATTTTTCCCGAACAGGAATAAAACCCGACGGCGAAAGATCATTCGGAGCGAGTTCGGGCGATCCGTTTGATCGGGCAAGAACACAACAAGAAACGAGGATGGATAACTTCAAAAAGCTGTTGGAAGGCAACTCTCGTTCCCAGCCGCAGGACAACATTGGTTTTCAGAAGTCATCACCCTATGTCAGCCCCGGATACTCGGTCCAACGTCCGGCCAACACTCTGACCACGCCATCGTGGTCTTCCGTGAAACCGGCAACCACGCTGCCGTTAAATACCGGAAGTTCATTTTCAAAATCCGCAGGCATCGTAGGAGGCGCGGCGCGACCGGTAGGACTGCAAGATTACGCAACATCTGCTGGCGCGAGCTTGTCCACACCACTCGCGCCAGTGCAGCAGTCAAAAGTAAAACCCTCCACGTACAGCCCGCCGACGCGACGTTGAGAATCAAACCCAGCGCAGCACGTTGACGCTGGTGCTGGCGGCGAAGGTTGTTTGAGGCGTCACATCCAACAAACCGTCCGCACCGGCCAACGAAGACAGTGCGTGTGACGCTTGTTTCCCCGCAGAAATAACTTTTCCATCCGCAGCCACGCGGACACGCACGAAGTGTCGGCGGTCGCCCGGATTGGAAATGGATTCACCCAAAACTGCTGCATGACTTGGTAGAGAAACCTCCATTGCTCCCTGCCAACGCAACAGAGCGGGCCGCACCAATAGCAGGAATGTGACGAACGCGGAAACAGGATTGCCCGGTAGTCCGAAGAGAAATTTTTCGCCGAGTCGTCCGAACACAAATGGTTTTCCAGGACGCATCGCCACTTTCCAGAATTGAAGTTCGCCGCCGAGCGATTCAAACGCCGCCTTCACGAAATCCAACTCGCCCACAGACACGCCGCCGGAAGTCACCACGATGTCGCTCGCGGAAAATGCTGATTGAAGAGCAGCGCTAGTGGCGTCGAGTGTATCTGGGACGATGGGGAAAACCTTCGGCACCCCGCCGCAACCAGCGATGAGCGGCGACAACATGGCGCGGTTGCTCTCATAAATCTGTCCAGAGAGAAGCGGTTGCCCCGGCTCGCGCAGTTCCGAACCCGTCGCGATGAGTGCGACGTTGGGTCTGCGCGCGACAGTCACCGTGGCGAAACCTGTGGCTGCCAGTAGTGCGATTCTGCCCGAAGATATTTCTTCGCCAGCTTCTGCCAACGTCATACCTCGCTTCACATCTTCGCCACAACGGCGGACGTTTTCTCCCACCGCAGCTTCATCCAAGAATGAAACACCTCCACCATCCGCGCGCGTGTCTTCCTGCATCACCACGGCATCCGCCCCGCGCGGTAAAGGTGCGCCGGTGAAAATACGCGCGCATTCGCCAGCAAGTAATTCTGCGGTGAACAATTCGCCGGCGGGAATCTTGGCAGCAAGTTTGAGAGTGATCGGCGACTCCGCCCGCGCACCGCGCACATCCACAGAGCGGACGGCGTAACCATCCATCGCAGAGTTGTCGAACGCAGGAAGATCGAGAGGCGAGATGATTTTTTCCGCGAGGAAACGCCCGGCGGATTCTGTCAACGCGACCCGCTCCGCTTTCGGAGGCGGGATTGTTTCCAGCAAACGAGCGAGGGCTGTTTCCAGATCAAGCACGAGGCGAGTGTTCCGCAATCAACGACGGATTACACGTTAAACTTGAACAGCAACACGTCGCCGTCCTTCACCACGTATTCCTTGCCTTCCATGCGGTACAAACCTTTTTCACGCGCCGCAGCCACGCTGCCACACTTGATCAAGGCGTCGTATGCCACGGTTTCAGCCTTGATGAAGCCGCGCTCAAAGTCCGAGTGAATCACTCCCGCTGCTTTCGGAGCGGTGTCGCCGATATGGATCGTCCATGCGCGAACTTCCTTTTCGCCCGCAGTGAAATAAGTCCGCAAGCCGAGCAGATGATACGTCGCGCGGATCAGCGCCCCGATACCGCTCTCGTCCACGCCGAGTTCCTTGAGGAACGCGACGGCTTCTTCCGGCGTGAGATCAATCAAGTCGCTCTCGATCTGCGCGCTGATGACGACTGCTTCGCACGCGAGATGCGTCTTCACGTATTCCTGCACCTTTTGCACGAAGGGATTTTTGTCGCCCTGCGCCAGTTCACCTTCTTTCACGTTGCACGCAAAGATGGTCGGCTTGTCCGTGAGTAGGAAGAATGCTTTGGAAATCACCTTCTCCTCCGGCGTGAGCGTGACGGAGAGAGCGAGCTTACCGTCGTTGAGTAAGGGTTCAAATTTCTTGAGCACGGCTTCTTCGGCCAACGCCACCTTGTCACCGCGCTTGGCGTCCTTGGCGACTTTATCCATCCGCTTCTTGACCGTCTCCAAATCAGCGAGGACGAGTTCCGTGTTGATGACCTCGATGTCGCGCACGGGATCCACGCTGCCGGTGACGTGATGAATATCCTCGTCTTCAAAGCAACGCACGACCTGCACGATGGCGTCCACCTCGCGGATGTGAGTGAGAAATTTATTACCCAAGCCTTCGCCTTGGCTCGCGCCTTTGACGAGACCCGCGATGTCCACAAACTCGATGGCCGCCGGGATGACGACTGTGGTCTTGGCGATTTTTTGCAACTCATACATTCGCGCGTCCGGCACGGTGACGATGCCGATGTTGGGATCAATCGTGCAGAAAGGATAGTTCGCCGCCTCCGCCTTGCGGGTGCGGGTGACGGCGTTGAACAGAGTTGATTTGCCGACATTGGGCAGACCGACGATTCCAGCTCTTAGCATAAATTTAGAAACACGATGCTAGGGACAGAAACGCTCCGACTCAATTCATTAAACTCGACAATTTGTTAATACATCAACTTGAACAGTGTGGAACACAAGCCATCCGAGGAGGCCGCCCGCCGGGGTGCAGGTCACGCCAATCGGCCCGGAGTCGAGTTGGAACAATCCGTTGGCCGATGCAGATTCTCTCTTCGTGCTCGATTGAGGTTTGGCGGCGAACAAGAGTTCGCTGCTGTAGATGACGACCAGTATTCCCAAACCGACGGGGCGCAGCCCGGCTGTCACATGACAATGAGAAAGGCAATGGAATGAAGGAAGTTTTGTTTTCATGGGAGACTTTTAACTCGATTGTCTCCGAGGGTGTTAATTGATAAAAGAGCGGCAGCATCACGGCAATCAATGTTATGAACGTTCATCATCTGGAGTTGTTTTATTACGTGGCAAAACACGGCGGCATCAGCGAGGCAGTGCGCAATATGCCTTACGGCATCCAACAGCCAGCGATCAGCGGGCAGGTGATCCAGTTGGAGGAGTTCCTCGGCGTCACGCTGTTCCAGCGGCGACCGTTTTCCCTCACGCCGCAAGGCAGGGAGTTGTATGAGTTCGCCAGACCTTTCTTCGATAACCTCACGCCGACGGCAGAAAAATTGCGCGGGGGCGTGTCGCAACATCTGCGGATCACTGCGTCAGAAACGGTGTTGCGAACTTTCCTGCCAGGCATGTTGCAGGAACTGCGGAAGACTTTCCCAAAACTGAAGGTGTCGTTGCGCGAGGGTTATCATCCGCAGGTGCTGACGTGGTTGTTGGCGCAAGAGATTGATCTTTCCATCGGATTGATCGGCGGGAAACCTCCGATCGGCGTCCAAGCCGTCCCTTTGTTTGACGTCACGCTAGGGTTGCTCGTGCCGAAGGAGAGCAAGTTGAAATCGGCGGATGAACTTTGGAAGCGCGACCGCATCGAGGAATCTTTCATCACAGTGCCGAGCAATGAGCCGATCCTCCGCGCGTTCCGGGATGGGTTGGCAAAGCGAAAGGTGGATTGGATCAACGGCATTGAAGTGAGCAGCGTGGAGATGGTGCAAACTTACGTGGCGCATGGATACGGCATTGGCGTGATGGTGCATCTGCCGGAGTTGAAGTTGCATCCCGATGTGCGCGTGTTGCCATTACCGGAGTTTGACCGTGTGACGTTTGGCGCGTTGTGGCAGGGGAGGAAGTCAGCACTGATGGAAGGAATGATCGGCGCGCTGAAGCGGGCGGCTATGGGGCTGGAAGCGCGTTAACGGACTACAACGCAGTACGAACATCCGATGGAGCGGGCCGCTTCCTAATCCTGATCACAATTCCTTCCAGGCGTTCGCCACATAGCCGTTGTTTGGCCCGTGTTTTTTTAAGTCTTCGTCGTAATGGAAATGGTAATGGCCATTCATCTTAACCGTTTTAGTGACGCTTGAGCCGACGAAATCAAGCGTGCCACTACCCCCACCATTGAGTGAAAATGTCGCTTGCGGCGCGTAGATCACTCCGGTGAAGTCATCGTTACCACTGTAGGAGAGGGTTGTCAGGGAGGGGAGACCCATAAAGGCCATGTTCGCGGCTTTGCCACTTTGGGCGATGTGGTCCTTCGTCAAAGTCGCGCCTGTTCCGGTCAAGTAAGACGTCATTTTTCCGGAGGTGGCTCCGGTACCAGCCACGTAGATTTTGCTTGGGCTATATGTGCCGCTGTAGGTGACCTTAAGGCGCACGTTGACATTGGTGCCTATGTAAATTGAGTTGTTGTCGCTAACGGTATAGTCGCCCGGGATAGTGAATACGTGACTGTAACTCGTTAGGACTCCGTTCACGATCACGCTGCCGCTGCCGCCCATGCCGCTGCCAGCGATTCCGGTGGGCAACCAAAGGGTTTCAGGAAGGACAACATCCTCAAAAATGACGTTCATGTCGTTTTTTGCGTAACCGGTTTTGATGCCTTTGGTGCCAGCGTCAACCCAAGGAACATCGCCGACCGAGCCGTTCGGTCCGATGGTATAGCTGCCATAGGGACCCGTGATGAGGTGTCCGGCGATGTTGGCATTGCCGACTGAGATGACGGAGTTGGTAATGGAGTTGTTGGTGGCCACATCGCCATTGGCTTTTCGCTTAGACGGGGTGTTAGTGTAGAAACCGAAATGGCTGTAGTTGGTATCGCCAGAGTCAAAACTATCGGTGGCGATCCCGTTCCCATTCAAATCAATGGTTCCCAAGGCTGCCATGGCAACATTAAACAAGGTGTCAATTTGCGCCTGTACCACGACCGTACGCGTTAATGTCGTGTTGGACGCTATTCCAGAGGGTAACGGCATGTAGCCCGTGGATCGAATCGTCACCAGATTGTTCAGGGTGGTGTTTTGGTTGCTAACAGACACGGTGTAATACGTTGTATGGCTCGCATCCAGATAACCCGTCCGAGTATACACGTTTCCGCTTTTGCTCCAGTTGTCCGCAGAGTAAGTGTTGATCCAGTTGGTGAGTAATGGAGTGCCCACAAACTTGTTCACCATCTGCAACGCATCTTCGACTCCAGATTCGGCGAGGACGAGGGACTGGTTCCAGTGTTTGGAGCGGGCCACGCTTTTGCTTTGAGTGCTCACCAACTTCAGATAACTGGCCAGAGTTATTCCGAGAACTGCAGCGGTAACAAGCGTTACCAACAGGACGCTGCCACGGTTATGTATGTGAGTAACGGATTTCGTTTTCATGCGGCTTTTCCAGTTTGACGGGGTTAATTCCGGATAACAATTTTTGCTGTCTGCACACTCTCGGTGTTGACCTTTTGTTTCAGAATCTGCCGGGAACAGGTCCAGCTCACGTCAATGAGTTTGGCAGTAGTCGGACTTGTCGTTGGGTAAAAATTGAAATTGTTGGAGGGGTTTTGTTGTGACATGCCGAAACGCAAATAATCACATTGATCAAGCAGTTCTCTTATCTGCCAACCAGTTGCCGCCCATTTGTAACGGTATAATTTTTTTTGGGTAGGATGCCACCAATACAGGAGCGTCCAGTTATTAAAATACACATAGTTGGTCGCGAATTGACTCACGTTCGTAGTCTGACGGATATCACGGCTCATAGTATCCAGGGCATTGCGGCTGGCTTGGTCGAGATCGTTGTAGTTACCCAAGGCAATAAAACTTCGGGTGGTAAAAACCGTCAGCGCGCCAATCGCCGCCATCACCACCGTTCCGATGGCTACGGCAATCATCATTTCCACCAGCGTCATGCCAGCACGGCTTGTCTGTTTGTTTGGCAATTGGGTATTCATAGGGCGAGTCCGGAGGTGGCGGTCAGTTGGCGTAGTAGATGTAATTCTGGATTCCATTTTTAGAGACGTAAGTCGTCATGTTCCGGGAGCGTGGCACATTGCCGGAGGCCCACTGCACCGTCACCGTGATCTTCTTCATGTTGTTGGTATAGGTCGCCGGAGGGTCCAATATCACCGTAGCCACAGCCACTGTGCCGGTGTAAGTCAGCCCGCTGGCTGGGTTGGCGCCGGTTGCCGGAAGATATTGCTCGGTGAAGGTGGTTGGATTCAGGGCTGTATTCGTTATCTGATTCCAATTAAATAGACGGAATCCCTCCATCCGATGCAGCATCACTTGGGTTGCGCGCAGGTCTTCCCGTTCGGACCTTGTCACGCCAAAGCAAAAGAAGATGCCCGCATACAGGGAAACAAAGGCGATGGACATGATGACCACGGCCACCATGACTTCCACGAGGGTAAATCCATGCTGGCTGAAACGCCTCGCAGTGCTGCTGGCTTGTAAATGCAATCTCATATTCTCGTTTAGCGCGACGCACCGGCGACGGCAAGGGGACGTAGCTATTTGCATTCCGCTCAAATTCGGGACTCACCCGAAGGCAATCGTAGTCCGAGAAAATCTATGAACCGGTTCGTTTTAATCCGAACAACAGCTTAACAGAGAACGTGTCCAAGGATCACTGAAGGCAGAGTTGCCCAAGCAATGGACATTTACTCCGTCAATTTGGGGCGGGCATCAGTCTCGCAAAATCTGTTCAAAACTTATGTCTTTATGTCTGGCACTGCTGTTTGTGCCAATTCTCTTCATATCAACTACACGGATATCGAGTATCTGCACTGTGTGCGCTCACAACATAAACAGACGGAAACGATCTTCCTTGGGGACGCGCCCCGGTAGTGTGGCAAACCAATTGCTAATCATCCGGTGTCGTAAGCTGATTTCTGCCTCGCAAGTTCTGGTTTATGCGGCGGATTGAAGCGTGAACAATTAACTAACAGGAAACATTCACATGGCTCTGCCAGTCATTTTTAGTGGGTCAACAAAGAAACGGGATCAAATCCTCGCGATTGATCTTGGAACGCGGACCACCAAGGCCGTCGCGATGCAACGCCGTGGCAATGTCTATGTATTGTCCCGATACCTGCTGCTCGACGCCCCGGTCTTTGACAAGGCCATGCCGCCCGAAATGTTGATCGAACATCTGAAGGCGGTCTCTCAAGCCATCGAATCAAAGTCGCGCATGGTCAGCTTGACCACCAACGTCAACGACGCTCTTGTGCGCCACATTGATATCCCCCGGATGCCGCTGGACGACATGCGTCTGATCCTCAAACACAATTCCCGCGCCTATCTTCAGCAGGATTTGCAGAACTACGTCTTTGATTGTCACCTGTTGCCGGAGTCTGCGCCCGATACTTCCAAGCCGTCGTCCGCTGGGCAAAAACAAAAAGTCCTCGTCGCCGGAGGCAAGGCTCAGTTTGTCAACGACCTCGTCGAGGGTGTCAAAGGTGCTGGCCTTGTGGCTAATCACATCTTGCCCGGCATGATCGGCCCGGTGAACGCCTTTGAATTGTCCCATCCGCAGGCGTTCTCAAATGAAGTCGTCGCGCTCATTGACATCGGCTTCAAGTCTTCGACGATCTGCATCCTTCAACACGGTGAACTTGTTTTAAGCCGCGTGGTCAACATGGGTGGTGACCGCCTCACGTCAGCCGTCAGCGATTCCATGGAGACCAGCTACGCCGAAGCCGAAGGCATCAAGGTGGGTATGGCTGGCGAAGTGCAGGCCGCTCTCGAATCCATCATCACGCCGCTGGGTCGCGAATTGCGTGCGTCCATTGATTTCTTTGAACATCAATCGGATCGCACAGTCTCCTGCGCTTATCTGACCGGCGGTTCGACGCGCTCGGAATTCATCGTTCAAGGGTTACAGCAGGAACTCATGATCGAAGCCAAGACGTGGAATCCCACATCGGCTCTTAAACTGGAATTGCCGCCCCAACAGACTGGTGAACTCGAACAAGTCGCGCCCCAATTGGCTGTCGCCATCGGCGCGGGTATCGCTGCACTCTGATTTTTTGAACTATGCCAATCCGCCTAAACTTACTTGCCGAAGCACAGACCGTTGAAGAGCAACGCCGCAAAGACCCAGTCAAGCGCGCCATCTGGGCCGCCGTGCTGTTGATCGCCGCTGTCTTGGCTTGGGCCAGCTCACTTCAACTCAAAGCCATCGTTTCCAACAACGTCTTGGGTGACATCACCTCGCAAATGAACGCTTGCACCAACGAATACAAGCAGGTGGTCGAGATGCAGAAGAAGACTAGCGACATGACGCAGAAGCTCATCGCCCTTCAATCGCTCACCACGAACCGCTTCTTGAACGGCACTTTGCTTAACGCGCTTCAGCAGACGACGGTTGAAAATGTTCAGTTCGTTCACTTGCGGTTGAATCAGACCTATCAGCTCGCAGAAGAAACCAAGCCCAAGACCAATAGCGGCAATGTTGTTCCGGGCAGCCCCGCCAAAGTCACTGAAAAATTGGTGCTCACACTGGACGGCGCTGATTCTTCACCCAATCCCGGTGAGCAGGTGGCGCGGATGAAAGACACCATCAGCTCCTACACCTACTTCCAGGAGAATCTGGACAACACGAACCCCGTCCTCTGGAAAAATTCCTCGTCGCCTCAAATCTCACCGGACACGGGCAAGGCGATTGTGACCTTTACGCTGGAATGCCGCTATTCCGAAAAAACCCGCTGATTATGAGCAAACTTTCAAAAGAGAAAAAACAACACCTCGTCCTCATCGTGGTCGGAACACTCGCGATTCTTGCGGCGTTCGGCTACCTCTTCATCAAAGGCGGCTACGACAAACTCAGTTCATTGGAGCAAAAGAAGATTGCGGCCAGAGAAAAACTGGAGCAGATGGAGACCGCAACCAAGCGCGTCAAAGAGGTTGAACAAATCTTTGCTGATACGCGGCAGTCGTTGACAGAAAAAGAAACCAGCATGGCATCCGGTGATCTTTACTCGTGGATGTTCACCACGCTGCGCCGTTTCCAGCGGAGTTACAAGATTGAGGTCCCACAGATCAGTCCTGTCGTTTCAGGGGATGTGGTGCTGCTGGCCAAATTCCCCTACAAGCAAGCCACCGTTTCTGTGGGAGGTTCAGCTCACTACCACGAGCTTGGCCGCTTCATCGCCGATTTCGAGAATGTGTTCCCGCACATGCGCATTTCAAACCTGACGCTGGACCTCAACTCCAGTCCCACGTCGGGAGACTACGAG
The DNA here is from genome assembly GCA_043741175.1 of Verrucomicrobiota bacterium. Taxonomy (GTDB): domain Bacteria; phylum Verrucomicrobiota; class Verrucomicrobiia; order Limisphaerales; family JADLHS01; genus JADLHS01. The sequence goes on along the minus strand of JAYUAV010000548.1, from coordinate 2,705 downwards.
AAACTGGCCTTCAAGATGGAGATCACCTCACTCATCAAGCCGGGCTAACGCACAACACGATCTGAAGCCATGAAATCATCATCACTCACCCTCGCCACCACCGTCGCGGCGATTGCTTTCATCACACTGCCCGCAGTCGGTGGTTCGCCCACCGTCACAGCCGCCGCCAAAGCCGCGCCCGCTCCCGCCAAACAGCGCGCTGAAAAGACAGGCGCATTGCAACAGGCACAAGCCGTCGTCGCTAAATCTGAATTTAGTGTGCCGCGCAAGCAGACCGATGGGCGCGATCCATTCTTCCCCAACTCCTCGCGCCCTTATGCCACTGAAACAGCGGTGAAACCTACGGGAGATTCGCCCATGCCGGACTTTGAGTTCGCGCTTCAAGGAATCTCAGGCTCTACTGAGCAACCCCTCGCGATCATCAACAACACGACCTTCACCACAGGCGAGGAGAACGATGTCATCATCAAAGGCAAGCGCATCAAGATCCGTTGCGCTGAGATCAACATGACCGCTGGCACCGTGCTGTTCGAGTATGGCGGCTCACGGCGTCAGTTGAAGCTCTCCTCCCATTGATTTGATCCCCGCGTCAGTTTCCGGCACGGATAGTTTGGTCATGGATGGCCGGACTATCCGTGTTTGATTTTGTCGGCGGACAGTTTTTCACCCACACGCCACGCCCAAGCGCAACAACCACTCTTGTCCCGTAGGTGTACAAACAGAAGCCAGAGACCCATCGCGAACCTGAATAAAAACAGCCATTTGAAGCCAACCCATTGCATGGCACTGGCTCTGCTAATTTCAATCACACGTTGAGTGGTTGTGTGGACGTAAAAACCGAAAAAGCTCAACCAACGAATAAAACAAAATAGAACAATGAAAGCGAAAATCGCCATCGTCACACTTGTCGGGCTTACCGCCTGCAATCTGGCTTGGTCTCAAACCGAGACCGCAGCCACCAAACCCCCAACCCCGCCCGCAGCCTCCCCTGCTGCTCCGGTCAAGATACCTCTCATCGAATTTCGTGAGGTCATGTTGACCACCGCCATTGACAATCTGGCACGTCAAGCGGGCATCAACTACATCCTCGATCCCAAGGTCGGCTTCGGCCAACCCGACGAACGCGGACAGGTAAAACCCCAACCCAATATCAGCATCCGATGGGAAAACCTCACCGCTGAACAAGCCTTGAACGCCCTCATCGGCACCTACGGCTTGCAACTCGTCACCGACAGCAAGACTGGCATCTCCCGCGTCACTGTCAAAGACCCTGCCGCCGCCGAACCGCTCGTCACCAAAGTGGTGCAACTCAAGTTCGCATCACCGAGCAACATGGTTGCCTCTGTGATGACCGTTCTGGGTGACAAGCGCAGCAAAGTCATCGCCGACGTCCGCACCAGCCAACTCGTCGTTTCTGCGACTGAAAAAGAACAGGAAGCCGTCGAGAAACTCGTCGAGCGCCTCGATACACAGACCAAGCAGGTCTTGATCGAAGCGAAGATTATGGAAACCACGCTGAACCCCAAAACACAAAAGGGCGTCAATTGGAGTGGGACGTTGGCAGAACAAAATTTCGCAGTCGGTAACAACGCCGTAGGGACAACACCCTCATTCCCTGGTGGTGTTGGAACACCTCCTACACCCTCGATTCCGGGGGGTACGCTTGCCGTGATTCCTAAAATGGTTTTTGATACCGCAAGAAGTGCTCAACTTGGGACATTCTTAAATGCTGACGGCGTCAGTGCGGCACTCTCCTTTTTGAATAGTTCTGGCAAGACTAAAGTGGTTTCCGAACCTCGCATGGTAACTCTTGATAACCAGAAAGCCACGATTGACGTTGGATTACTCTTCCCAATTGTGAATGTCAGCGCAGGCACTGCAAACACAGCGGGTGGTTCGTCCATATCCTACTCAAACCTTACCGTGAATCTTGACGTTACCCCCCGTATCGCAGCAAACAACTTTGTAGAACTGAAAGTACAACAGGGTGTCCTTCGTCGTGGCGATAAAGTTCAGAGCCAAGTGGGCGGCGTCAACAACAACGTAGACTCCTTTCTTTCTCGGCGGCTTGATACCACGGTATTGATCCCTAGCGGCAATACATTAGTGATGGGGGGGCTAGTCCAAGACGAGAACATAAGCCTCAACACCAAAGTTCCACTGCTTGGTGATATCCCCGGAGTTGGCCTCTTGTTCCGACATGACAGCAAAGAATTGCGTCGTCAAAACCTGACCATCTTCATTACCCCCACAATTATTCAAGACGCCGACTTTCAACCAGCTCAGACCGAGTTTCTGAAGCAGACAGGCTCTGAAGAGATCAGCGAGGGTTGGAACTCTTGGGATAGCGGCAAGCCAGCCTTCGGTCGTGCAAATGATTGGAGTAGGCAGGAAAAATAACTGAATCGGATTTAACAGTTCGTCATACACCAACACCGGCCTCACTGAGGCCGGTGTTTTTTACGTTACATACAGGCAGTTGACATAAAGTCGCAACAAAAGAGGCAGCTTGCGCCTACCCGGTCATGGTCACCGAGAGGAGGCACATGTGTTCGGTAGCCGAGTGCGCATGCCCATCATGGTTTAATGCCTTTCGGAAATTCTGCGCGGCAGGAGCGCCGGTCTGCGACCGGCTTATGGGTTGGTGGAGGCGGGTGCTGCCACACTTCACAGAAACACCACACGGGCCGAAGGTTTCCAACCGC
>JAYUAV010000547.1:0-6377 GCA_043741175.1 Verrucomicrobiota bacterium | reverse complement strand
TTACGCCCACGCCAAGCTGCCGATGCCGCGTATCGAAGCGATTTCTGCCGACGCCGTGCCTGAGCCGTACCGCTCGCTGCTCGTTCACAAGAACGACATGACGCCGACGTTGGAAGCGTTTCACAACTCCCGTATCCATCTCGAAGTGGTGAAGAAGGATCATCGCGGTGGATTTTATTTCCGCGAAGTCATTCTGCGACTGGATCATGATGAAAAGCCTGTGGAGTTCGGCGCGAACAAGCTGCACATCGGGATTTTTTCTGAGGACGCACAGGAGCAAATCCTGTTGGAACAAGTGCCGCTGGGGCGAATTCTCAAGGAGTGCGGCGTGAAACATGTGACCGAGGCGAAGTTTTTCCTGCGAGTCGAACCGGATGAACTCATCTGCCGCGCGCTGGAACTGGAAACACCGGTGACGCTCTACGGTCGCAAGGCCGTGATCTCGGATCACAAGGGGCTGATCTTGTCGGAGATCGTGGAGATATTGCCGCCATCTGCCGGTTCTGCGTCACAATCTTAAACCAAGACGAAGTAAATGGGACGGACGGGAGAAACGCAGAGGCGCAAAGAACGCCGAGAAAAACAGCGTTTGGCTGGGCGGATTCAGCATGAGCCGACTGATGTTCTCCAATAGTTTCCTCTCCGCGCCTCTCTGTGTTCTTTGCGCCTCTTGTGTTTCTTCCGGTTGACCTCACTCCAAACAGAAAGCTGAATTCCCATTGGAAGCCGGCTCGCCGCTCTGTTATTTTGCCGTCAGACAAAACCGAACAAGAGGAACACAATGCCACAAGCCATCATGGATCCCGGTGAAGTCCGGCGCTTCGCAGAGGAACTCAAACGCTTCAACACCGAAACGCAGAACCGCATGTTGCTCCTGCAAGCGCGCTTCTCGGCACTAGGCGACACTTGGCAGGATCAGGAACACGCCAAGTTCTCCGAGGAATTCCGCGACACGATGAAGGTGCTAAAGAAATTCATCGAAAACTCCAACACACACACGCCCTTCCTGCTCCGCAAAGCGCAACGCATCGAAGAATACTTGAACCAGCATTGACCGATGCCTGACCACGCCAAAGTCACGTCGCTGGAAGCCATCGAGGACTTCCGCGCGAAGCTCATCGTCTATCGGGACAAAGCCCGCCGCGTACTCGATGAAGTCAACCAAGACGTCGCGAGCAATCGCGTCTGGCTGGAAAACGAACGCCCTGCTCACTGGCAAAATCAAATCCGTCTCCGCACCCGCGAACTTGAACAGCGTCAGCAGGAACTTTTCAGCGCGCAGCTCTCCGGTCTGCGCGATTCATCCTACGCTCAACAAGCAGCGGTGCAAAAAGCCCGCCACTCCATCCGGGACGCCGAGGACAAACTCAAGGTCACCGGTCAATGGGCGCGACAGTTCGATCATCGCGTCGAAGCTCCCGCGCGCCAAGTCGAGCAACTCCGGCAACTGCTCGATCACGATCTCAGCCACGCGGTCGTGTGGTTGAATGAACTCATCAAAAGCTTGGGCGCGTATGCGGAACTCACTCCAAGTGCCGCGTTACCCACCCCTAACCCCTCCCAGGAGGGGAACGGGCCAGCGAACGCTCCCTACGCCGATCCCCTCCTGGGAGGGGCTAGGGGTGGATTCGCCGCGAATCCAGAAACCCAGTCAATCGAAGAACCAAAACAACCATGAGCGCGAGCCAAAACAGATTGATGGCATTGACGAACAACCTCCGCGCTGAGTGGGAGCAGACCAAGAGTTATTGGAATGACGCCAAGAGCCGCGAGTTCGAGGAGCGTTTCCTTCAGGAATTGATCCCCGCCGTCAATCAAGCCATCAGCAACATCGAATCCCTTGAACGCACCCTCCACAAAATCCACGCCGACTGCGAATGACATGTTAAGCGTCTCCCAGACTATCGAACTGCTCTCGCGCGTCCGTCAGGGCATGAGCGACTCCGCCGTCCGCACGAGTGAACTGGAGCGGGACTTCGCCATGCGCTCGCACAAACTGCGCGTGAAGTTCGAGACTGAACTGGCCACTGAGAAGTCCCGCAGTCAAAGCGAATCCACCTCTACAAACGCCGATGTCATCGCGCAACAGAATCAAGTGGAAGCCGCGTTCGCGAGACGCAAAACGCGCATCACCGCTGCACTCGAAAACGCACGCAAGAAACGGTTTAGCCAGATCGAGTCCGAAGAAGACAAACACACTTTCGAGAACCAAAGCCACATCCTCGAAGCCGAACGCGCTCGCGAGGCCGACACGAAGAAGAACAAGACCACGCACGAATCCTTCACCGCCGCGCTCACCAACGAACGCACCGCCTTGAGCCAATTGGACCACCGCGCTCGCGCCACATTCTCCGGCTTTCGTCCACTTACCAAACTCATCGCTCAAACTCCCGCGCCTGCCACGCTCGACACCGCTGCGCACGAAAGCCAACTCATTGAGCGGCTCTACGAATTCCGCGACCAGACCGAGCGCGAACTCTCCCGCACCAACGCTCTCGTGCTGCCGCTTTTCTTTCGCCTGGTTCCGCTCTGGTTGTGCGTGCCGTTGATCGTTGGCGCAGCGTTCGCCTTTGTGCCGGAGTTGCGCCGGTTTGATTTTCAATCCGTGCCCTCAAACGTCTGGCTCATTCTCGGCGGAAGTCTCGCAGGCATTTTCATTTTGTATTTCGTGGGCAAACAACTTGCCACGTCCCGCGCCAAAGCCGCCGCTGCCGCACTTAGCTCCGCGCTCAAGCTCGCCGAGGTTTGCGCACAGAAATCCGACACGAGCTTCAAGGCGGAAACGAATCGCGTCCAATCCACGCACGCCAGCGCGTCGCAACTGTTGAACGCGCGCTGGAAGCAAGTCAGCGGCGATGCGAAGACGTTGCGCGATGGCTGGAACGACCGCCTCAACGATCAAGCCCGCAGACTTCAACTCGCGAACGAAGAGCGGAAACGGCTTTGGTTAAAAAGTGTCAACGAGAAGCACGCCGATCTCACAACGAAATCGCACGACCGACTTTTGGCTGCGATGAAGCATCTTGAATCCGGCTATGCGAACGACCTCGCCCGTCTCACCGCCACGCGCGATGAAGGTCGCAGAAGTCTGGAGGATCAATGGCAAAACGTGACCGCTCCTGCACTGGTGACATTGAACGAGTCAGGAGGCGCGGCGGAGAAGATGTTCCCCGCGTGGCGCACGGAGTTGTGGAAACAATTCACGCTCCCGGATGATTTCAAGCACGCTGCCAAGTTCGCCATGCTGCATGTGGACACCAGCAAGATTTCCAGAGAGGCGGTTGAACTCAACACAACGCGGACAATCCAAGCATCGGAGCTGAATGTGCCGCTGCTTCTGTCCGTGCCCAATCAGGCTTCCGTTTTGTTCGAGACGAAAACCTCCGGCCACGAACAAGTCATCGGCGCACTCAACAATCTCATCTTGCGCCTGCTCACCAGCGCGCCACCGGGGCGACTCGCGTTCACGATCATTGATCCGGTTGGCCTCGGCCAAAACTTCGCCGGCATCATGCACCTCGCGGATTTCGAGGATCGCCTCATCAATAGTCGTATCTGGACTCAACAAGCGCAGATCGAGCAACGCCTTGGCGACCTCAACGAACACATCGAGAAGGTCACGCAGATGTATCTGCGCAACGAGTACGCGTCGCTCGCGGAATACAACGCGCAAGCTGGTCGCCTCGCGGAGAAATATCAATTCCTCGTAATTGCAGATTTTCCGACGAACTTCAGCGAAGTAGCGGTGAAGCGGTTGCAAAGCATCGCTGCCAGCGGCGCGCGGTGTGGCGTGCATATCTTGATGCACTGGGATCAACGCAAGACTGCGCCCGTGGAGTTTGTGCCGGAAGAACTGCGTAAAAACTCTATCTGCATCGTGCCCAAAGGTGAGGGTTTCGCATTGGCCCATGCGAATTGGGAAGGAATAAAACTTTCTCTCGATGCACCACCTGACGCTGAACTAGCGACCAAACTGCTCCACCAAATCGGAAAGGACAGCACGGATTCGTATCGCGTGGAGATGCCGTTCGCGGAAGTTGCGCCCGAGGATAACGAGCTTTGGAGCTTGGACACCACAAGCGAATTGCGCGTCGCGGTCGGGCGTACGGGTGCAACCAAACTTCAATATCTCGCACTCGGCCAAGGCACGCGGCAGCACGGATTGATTGCGGGTAAGACTGGCTCTGGCAAATCTACTTTGTTCCACGTCGTCATCACAAACCTCGCGCTCTGGTGCAGCCCGGAGCAGGTTGAGTTTTATCTCGTGGATTTCAAGAAGGGTGTTGAGTTCAAGACTTACGCCACACACAAATTGCCGCACGCGCGCGTAATCGCCATCGAGAGTGATCGCGAATTCGGCCTCAGCGTACTACAGCGCGTGGATGAAGAACTCAAGCGGCGCGGCGATCTCTTCCGCAAACTTGGCGCGCAAAATCTTGCGGGCTACAAAGCGGCGGGCGGCACGGAAGCCATTCCACGCACGCTGCTATTGATTGACGAATTTCAAGAATTGTTCGTGGAGGATGATCGCGTCTCGCAAGGCGCAGCGTTGTTGCTGGATCGCATCGTGCGGCAGGGTCGTGCGTTTGGTATTCACGTTCTGCTTGGCTCACAAACGCTTGGCGGCGCTTACTCGCTCGCCCGCGCCACGATTGGGCAGATGGTTGTCCGCATCGCGCTTCAGTGCAACGAAGCCGATGCGCTTCTCATCATGAACGAGGACAATCCCGCGCCACGTCTGCTCTCGCGTCCGGGCGAAGCGATCTACAACGACGAAGGCGGCGCGATTCAAGGCAACAGTCCGTTTCAAGTCGTGTGGCTACCCGATCAAGTGCGCGATGAGTGGTTGGCAAAAGCTGAAGCGCTCGCGATCAAACGGCACGTCACCGCGTCTCCCATCGTCTTCGAGGGCAACGCTCCGGCCAACGTTAGCGACAATCCCCTGCTCCGCTCACTGCTCGACGCGAGTTCGCTCCAAACAACAAGTTCACCTCGCGTCTGGCTCGGTGCGCCAAATTCGATCAAAGGCCCGACGGAAGCGATGTTTCGTCGTCAGAGCGGGAATCACCTGCTCATCGTTGGCCAACGCGAAGAAGCTGCATTGAGCATGTTGGGCATCGGGTTGATTTCGCTGGCGGCGCAACTGCCCAAGGCGGGCGCACGTTTCATCGTGTTCGATTGCAGCGCGCCGGATTCCGCCGAGGCAAAGTTCCTCGAACAAATCGTCCGAGTCATTCCGCATGAAGTGAAACTCGTGCGCGCCGGTGACGTTGAGGAAGTCATATCCGCGCTCGCCGCTGAACAACAATCGCGCGCTGAACAATCCAGCGCGGCAGGAGCAGAGACATTTCTGTTCATCCACGGCTTGCAACGGAACAAGAAGTTGAAGTTCGACGAGGAGATGAGTTTCTCACTCGACGCGAACGCAGGCGCGCACCCGGGATTGCAACTCAACAAGCTGATCACTGAGGGCGCGGGACTGGGCTTCCACGTCATCGCGACGTGCGACAGCTACAACAACGTGATGCGCTGCCTGAGTCGCAAGGCCGTGAGCGAATTTGAGATGCGCGTCGTGTTCCAGATGAGCGCGAACGACTCGGCCAGCTTGATCGAATCGCCGCAGGCTAACGATCTCGGCCTGCATCGCGCCATCCTGTTCAACGGTCAGGAAGGCTGGACGGAAACGTTCCGGCCGTATGCGTTGCCGGAGACGGAGTGGATAGCGGAAGTGCATGCAAAGCTAAAATTCAGAAATTGATTTCCCTATAAACGATTAGCAAATCCAACGTATCAATCTCGCCAAACGTGCTCCCATCCAGAATCCAATTCTAGGCGGCCCGCACGCTTCTCCTCGGCAATCAGTCGGTTGAGTTCAGAACGTGCTTTCCTTAGCGGCAATCCCAAATGCGAGGAAGTGTTTTCAAGAAGTTCCTCGCGGGCAATCTTTCCGCTGCTGGGAATGAAGTGATACAGTGCGTTGAGCAACTCTGTTGCCGTCACGCTTGCATCCCCAATGAACTTCGGAGTTTCAAGTTCAAGTTGTGGCTGAGACGGCTTCTCTGGTCTATGCGTGAAAGTTGGCGAGGAAATCTGCTGTCCCTTTTTGCGCACATTTTCGGCGTCATCGACTTTGATATTAAAGGTCTCTGGCACTTCGTCTTCCTGTATCGGGGCTGAATCAGGCATCTGAGAAGGATGGTGTGCTGACTTTGTTTGCGAGCCTCTGGTCTGCTGGGCTTGGCGGGCAGCCGCAATGGCAGCGAGGATCGCTTCCTTCTCTTGCTTCTCGAAGTGCCACCAGTTTGTGCTCCATACCCGGTGAATGCGGCCGCGCCATCCACGAGTTTCCAAGATTCGTTGCCGCGCCCGGTCGCGCG
>JAYUAV010000546.1:0-2582 GCA_043741175.1 Verrucomicrobiota bacterium | reverse complement strand
GCGAGGCCGTCAATGTTTCCATGATCCAGCCGCCAGAGAACGTGTTCCGTCCGGTCGCCGCCGATGCCGAGATTCAAGGCGTTGCGCGGAGCGTAGTATTGTTCCCACACTTCTTTGCCCTGATGCTCGTAGTGTTCAACGATGGAATCGCCAACGTAGATCAGGTCAATCTTTCTGTCCCGTGCCTGCTGATTCATGGACTCATGCCGCTGCATCCAACCTGCGTTCGGCCGCGCAACGGGAACGATGGCGGAGTTAACCTTTGCCTGCGGGACGCCTTGAGAATCCTGTGTCACTGCATTCGTGGGTTCAGCAGCGCGGCCAGCAACAGTCGCGATGCATAGGAATAAAGTCAGCAAGGTTTTCGTGAGACGTTTGGTTTGCATGTGTGGGTGATTGTGGCTCAGAGGCGGCGGCCTAGACAACGCTTCGTTTGCAGGGTGTGATTAGACGGGTGATGGAAGCATTGGTGTAATCCGAATAAGACGAGTCATTGCCGAGTTGGAGGAGCGCCGACGTATCGTCGGCTTACGACTTCCGCAAACCTGCGCTGTGCGATGAACAAAGCAGATAGGGCACGAATCGAAACGCGCACATCCAAAGCCGGTCGCAGACCGGCGCTCCGCCTGAGCCTCACACGAGTTGAAGCACACCCTCTTTTGCATGAGGTGAAACTTTTTTGTTCGGTTTGGAGCGTCGGCGGGCTTTTACTGGTGATTGAACATGACGGACACCCATCACTTGCTCACCGAATACCGAAAGACCGGATCGGACGCCGCCTTTCGCGAACTCGTCTCCCGCTACGTGGACCTGGTCTATTCCACAGCGCTGCGGTTGTTGGAGGGCGACGCGCATCGTGCGCAGGACGTGGCGCAAACCGTCTTTGTGAATCTGGCCCGCAAGTCGCGCACGCTTCCCGAGGATGTCAGCCTGGGCGGTTGGCTGCATCGGGACACCTGCTTGGCGGCGGGCCACATCCTGCGCGGCGAACGCCGCCGTCAATCCCGTGAAAGGCAGGCTGCCGAAATGAATGCACTGCAAAACCACTCCGACGCCGATTACTCGCACGTCGCGCCACTGCTGGACGAAGCCATCAACGAACTCGGCGAAGCAGATCGCACCGCCATCCTGCTTCGCTTCTTTGAGCAACACGACTTCCGAGCCGTCGGCCAGGCGTTGGGTGGCAACGAAGACGCCGCGCGCATGAGAGTAAATCGCGCTCTGGAGAAACTGGAAGAATTCCTGAAACGCCGGGGCATCACGACCACCGCCGCCAGCCTCGGCGTGGTGCTGACCGCCAACGCCGTCCAAGCCGCGCCGGTGGGATTGGCCCTTACCATTTCCACCGCCGCCGCGCTGACCGGAACAACTCTCGCCACCACCGCCACAATCACCACCACCAAAGCCATCGCCATGACTGCACTTCAAAAAACCATCGTCACCGCCACCCTTGCCGTCCTGGCCGGAGTGGGCATCTACGAAGTCCGCCAAGCCTCGCAATTGCGTGAGCAAGTTCAGACGCTTCAGCAGCAACAAGCCCCGTTGGCGGAGCAAGTCCACCAGTTGCAGAATGAACGCGATGAGGCGACGTCCCGATTCGCCGCCTTGCGCGATGAGAATGAGCGTCTGAATCGCAACACTCCCGAACTTCTCCGACTGCGCGCCAAGTCTGCCGAATTTGGACGGCGAAAAGACGAAAGCGCAATTAACGAGAGCGATAAACCGCCGAAGCCCTATGTGAACCGACTTGGCCAATCACCATTCGTGCCAGTCACAAAGCTGGTGAATGCAGGGTTTGCCACCCCGGAAGCGACAGCTCAAACCATGGTTTGGGCCATTGCGAACAAGGACACTGAAGGACTCAAAAAAGTATTTGACCTCGAGAAAATGACGGCAGCCATACACGAAGCTCGGAAAAAACTCGATCCAAACTTTGATCCGGCTGCCGAGCATGAACACAAGGACTGTCTTAATATCAATTCACTGACTATGAGCAAGGATATGGAGTTGGCAGGTTTCCAAATCCTTTCGCAACAATTCACATCCTCGGATGAAGTCGCTGTGGAGTTCGCCAGTTCATTCGTTGACGGCAGTTCGGTCACTGACCATCTCAACATTCATCGGGTCGGCGATGAGTGGAAAATTGACATACTCGCGCACGCTGATCCCGATTCGATAAACTTTACCAACACTGTTCCACAGGCTGACGGCAGCGAAAAGACTGAGGTTATCAAAATGAAGTTGAAGGAGCAGACCGATTGGAAATTGTTTCCGGTGGAAGAGAAGCCCGCCTCACCTTAACCAACCCCAACGAGAGATTCGATCCAACGCTGCGACTGGTGCTGCGCACATCGTCGCGCTCCTTGCCAATTACGCCTTCGGTTCGACGGCAGCGGCGGGCATCCTTGCCTGCCGTAGAGCCGGGCTTCCAGCCCGGCGGAAAAAACCGCACGCACAACCAAGCCGCTTGGAAAATTCCAACGCGTCTCCCACTTTCCACACCCAATCCGGGCGGCAAGGATGCCGCCGGGTGCATCTTGACACTGTTCTTAAATTTTTCTCCCTCTCCTCCATCGGATGGA
>JAYUAV010000545.1:0-10070 GCA_043741175.1 Verrucomicrobiota bacterium | reverse complement strand
GCGCCGTCGTGTGTCTGGCAGGGAACGGCGCGCACGGAGTGACGCGCCCTACCCGGTGATTCGTGTCCATTTGTGTCCATTCGTGGTTGATCCCTGCTTAGACCGCACGGAAGCGTTGCGCCACAGGAATACGGCGGCCCATGCCGAAGGCGCGTGGCGACACTTTCAATCCCGGCGCACCTTGGCGGCGTTTGTATTCAGTGAACGTCACTTTGTTGATCACATCGTTGACGACAGCCGGTGCGAAACCGCGTTTGATGATCTCGTCTTTGCTCAAGTGTTCGACGACGTAGTGTTGGAGGATCGCGTCGAGGATGTCGTATTCAGGCAGCGAGTCTTGATCTTTCTGATCGGGGCGCAATTCAGCGCTCGGAGCTTTCGTGATCGAGTCCGTCGGGATGATGACGCGGTCGCGATTGATCCAGCGTGAGACGGCATAGACATCCGTTTTGAAAACATCCGCGATGACAGCCAGCGCGCCGCACATGTCGCCGTAAAGCGTGCAATAGCCGACGGCCACCTCGGATTTGTTGCCGGTGGTGAGGACGAGCGAACCAAATTTATTCGAGAGCGCCATCAACGTCACACCGCGCAAACGCGATTGGATGTTCTCCTCGGCTTCGTTGGGCTTTGTGCCAGCGAAAACTTTCGCAAGCTGACCTTCCATCGCCTTGAAGCCGTTTTCGATGGGCAACACTTCGTAGCGGATGCCAAGATTCTTTGCGAGCGATTCGGCATCGGTGAGACTGCCGCTGCTCGAATAACGCGCGGGCATCGCCACGCCCATGACATTGGCTGCACCGAGTGCTTCGACGGCGAGCACGGCAGTGATGGCCGAGTCAATGCCGCCGGACAGACCGAGCACGACGGATTTGAATCCGCACTTGTGAACGTAATCGCGGATGCCGAGCGAGAGCGCGCGGTAAAGGTGTTCTTCCTTCGCGGGCCAGTTCGGTTTGATGACGGACGTGTTGCCGTCCACTTCGACCACGAGCACGTCTTCGGCGAAACCTTTGCCGAGCGCGAGAACCTCGCCCTGACGATTCAGCGCGACGCTGTGACCGTCGAAAATCAATTCATCATTTGCGCCGACAGAGTTGGCCTGCACGACTGGGATTTTCTCGTCACGCGCCACGCGCTGCAACATTTCGAGGCGCGTCCTTTCCTTTCCGACGTGCCACGGTGAGGCGGAGATATTGAGGATGATGTCTGCGCCTTGCTTGATGAGTTCGCGGACGGGATCAATCTTGTAGCGACGATCTGGCCAAAAATCTTCGTCGTTCCAAATGTCTTCGCAGACGGTGATGCCGATCTTACGTCCGTTGAAGGCGAACGGCGTGGTGCTTTTCGCCGGTTCAAAATAACGGTCTTCGTCGAACACGTCGTAGGTCGGCAGCAACGATTTGTTTTGTCGCCAGACGATCTTGCCGTTTTGGAGGACGGCGGCGGCGTTGAAGAGTGAGCGTCCGGGGCGCGCATCGTTGCGATCCACAAAGCCGACGCAGAGTGGAACATTGCCGACGACAGCGGCGGTCTGGTTGAGCGCGTTGAAACCGGCATCGATGAAATCCGAGCGCAGGAGCAGGTCGCGCGGTGGATAACCGCAGAGGTAAAGTTCCGGGGCCACGACGAATTCCGCGCCTTGTTTCACGGCTTGTTCGTAGGCCGCGACGAGTTTGAGTCGGTTCGCTTCGTAAGCGCCGATGGTTGAGTTGAGTTGGAGTATTCCGATTTTCACTGGTTAAAAAGTAGCGATGCGAGTTTAATCCGCAATGAATTTGAGAGGGTTGAGCGTCAATGGGTCGCCGCTGCCGTCGCCGGGCGCGGAGTGGGCGCGGAGTGTTCGGCGGTGACGAGTGCTTCAGCGAGTTTGGTGAGGTGCGCTTCCATTGTGTATCGCGCTAGGAACATTCGGCGCAGGTCTTCGCCCGTCTCGCGCGACATGAGATTGAGCATGGCGGCTGCGATGCGGTCTGGTGATTTGATGGAGACAAGCCCGGGATAATCCGACGCGAACATTTCGGAGAGCGAACGCCAGCGCGTGGTGACGATGGGAAGTCCGAACGCCATCGCTTCGATGAGGTTCACTGGCTGATTCTCGCCGAGGTAATAAGTTGGGAAGCAGAATAAGTCACACTCGCCGAGCACGCGTTCCTTGCCGTCACCGGAGACGAAGCCGAGATACTCGACAGCGGTGGAAAATTCGGGATCGGTCATCAATTTGTCGAACGTGGCGCGCTCGCCGAGAGTGACGAACGTGCCCGCCGCCATGAGCTTCATGCGGACAGAGGATTCCTGTTCGGCAAGGGTGCGGTTGGCGAGAACCACGGCGCGCATGGCATCAAATAGTCCTTTCTCCTCCATGCAGTGCGCGATGAAGAGAACTTTCACCGTCTGCGGATCGCCGCCGGTGTCTTGCAGGTCGGCAGCGGAAAGTGGGCGTCTGACGAGCAGTTTTTCCCGCGCGGCGAATCGTGCGAGGCGGCGTGGGAGAATTTTTTGGCGGAACTCGGCGCATGGATCGGGAATACCGTTGCTTACAACGCGGACGCGTTTGGGAAGAAGCTTCTCGGCGTCGGCGATGTTGTATCGCGAGAGAACGATGCTGAGGTCAGCTCCGCCCGCGAAATTATAAGTCAACGAACGAGCGCGCATCTGGACAGAAGTTTCCAGCCATTTGCCAAGGCCTGCGGCGTGCCAGTGGAAGATAGTGCGTTTGAAAAATGGACGGCAGATGAACAGAACCATCCAGTCGCGATAGAGCGCGGAGCTTTTTCCGGGCGCGGGAATGTAATAAAAATTTTCGACGCCGTAACGGAAGCGGCACCAGATGGCTTCGAGGCAATACATCACGAGCCGCAGTAGTTTCATCGGCTGGAAGGAACCGATCTCTTCGAGGCGTTTGGAGAGGCGGGTGTTGACGTGATAGGACTCTATGCCGTGAACATCGCCAGGATGCGGCACGGAATTTTTATCGCGCTTGCGCCGGTCACCGCCGAGTCCGTTCAACATCAGTTGCACCATATAGCTCTGGCCGTGGTGCGGCGGCGGTGTATGTGCAAAGAGCAACAGCTTCATGTTTGACTTCTGATTATGGCGCGGAGAATGACACGAATTAAGTTCGTCCGCCATCCCGATTCTTGAAATCCGGCTGGCGCAATGTTTATGCCATGGACATGCTGTCGGCAGAACGAATCAGACGCGCCGGGTGTCGTGCCGACACGACTCGGTGGAAATCAGAAGCGTGATGAACATTCAACGAGTCAATGTGCTGGGCGCGGGCATCAGCGTCCTCAATCCTAAAACGGCGCTCGAAGCCGTTGCCGAAGCCGTCGCCCAACGGCGCAAAGGTTATATCTGCATCACAGGAGTTCATGGTGTGATGGAAGGGCAAGATGACCCCAGCTTTCAACGCATCTTGAACGACGCATTTCTCTGCACGCCAGACGGAATGCCGATGGTGTGGATGGGGCGATTACGCGGGTACAAGGAGATGGATCGTGTCTATGGGCCGGACTTCATGCTGGCGGTTTGTGAGTGGAGTCAGACGAGCGGGTGCAAACATTTTTTCTTTGGCGGCGCAGACGGCGTGGCGGAATCACTACGCGTAAGCATGACGAAACGGTTTCCTCGCTTGCAAGTGGTGGGTTGCTACACGCCGCCGTTCAGGCCGTTGAATGGGGAGGAAGTCGCGGCGTTGCAAAAACAGGTGAGCGAGGCGCAACCGGATATTTTGTGGGTTGGTTTGAGCACGCCCAAGCAGGAGAAGTTTATGGCAGAGTTTTTGCCGAAGCTGGATGTGACGTTGATGGTAGGCGTGGGCGCGGCGTTTGATTTTCATACGGGGCGGGTGCGGCAAGCTCCGCGCTGGATTCAACGGAGTGGGCTGGAATGGTTCTACCGGATGTGCTGCGAGCCGAAGCGATTGGCCAAGCGTTATCTGAAGAACAATCCGCGCTTCGTGTGGAAAGCGTTCTGGCAGATCACAGGAGTTAAAAAATATCCACTCACCGGGGAATGATGTTTGTCATCGGGGAATCCCCCGGATTTCTTTCCGGTGAATTCAGGCGCGCAACAGGTTGAAGCGTGTCCGCTTCGGGATTACAGCAGAGGGACTACGGGAGGAAACAAGTTTAGGCCACATGATGAATCACACGCTTGAGCGGTTGCATCCGGGGAATTTGATTGAGCAATTGTTCTCCGTTTTGTATCCAACACACTGGCAACACGCACAGAAATGAAGAACCAAACCCTACAGCCGCAGTTCGACGGTCTCTCTGAGGAGATCAGGTCGTTCTGGCGGCAACTGCCGGACAAGACACTGTTCTTCGTGCTGCTCGGCGCGTGGATGGCGTTGTTTCATTTCCTTGGCAACTCCTCTTTTGGTTACATCCCAAGCCACTCGCTGTTCCAATGGATGTTCGTTTCATACAACAATGAAGGTCTCACGGCGGATGATGGTCATGGAAATTTCATCCCGCTTGTCGTGCTTATTATTCTCTGGTTACGGCGAGATGAATTATTCTCGCATCAGTTCAAAACGTGGTGGCCGGGACTGCTGTTGATCGCGCTGGGTTTGCTTGCGCACGTCGTTGGCTTCATCGTCCAGCAACAACGCATCTCCATCGTGGGATTGTTCACAGGCATCTACGGATTGACTGGACTCATCTGGGGTCCGCGCTGGTTGAAGGCGAGTTTCTTTCCGTTTTTCCTGTTCGCATTCATGGTGCCGCTGGGTTCACTCACGGACAAAGTTACGTTCCCGCTGCGACTCATGGTTACATGGATTGTCGAACATTTGTTCAATGACATCTTCGGCATCGGCGTCATCCGCCAAGGCACGCTGCTGTTCAACGGGCTTATGACGTATCAGTACGAAGTGGCAGCCGCGTGCGGCGGGATGAGGAGTTTGATTTCGATCTTCCTCATCTCCACATCGTATGCCTTCCTCGTGTTCCGCTCGCCGATGAATCGTTTGATCATGGTGTTCGCCTCGTTGCCGTTGGCGGTGATCGGAAACGTCGTCCGGCTTTCGACTGTTGTAGCTGCCGGCGAAATTTCCGGTCAGAAAGCCGGAAACTTTGTCCACGACAACGGCATCATCAGCATGTTGCCCTACATCCCCGCGATTTTCGGAGTGATGTTGATCGGTCAATATCTTGAGAAGCGGGAAAAAGCCGCCAACAAAACCGCAACACCGGCGACTAACGGAGGACAAACTGTATGAACCGCACCAAGTGGATTCTTGCCATCGTTACCGTATTGCTGATCGGCAGCACCGCCGTGTTACTGGCCAGATATAAATCCATGCAACGGCTTGGCAATCCTGGCGTGAAGACGCAACCCATTCCCAACAGCAAGAATCTCGATGTGGTGTTGCCGGAAAAAGTTTTGGACTACACGTCGGAAGTCATCCCGCAATCGGAGGTCGTCACCAACGTGTTGCCCAAGGACACTTGTTACGGTCAACGCCGCTACACCGGGTCCAACTCAAACTCTGTACAAGTGAACGTCGTCCTGATGGGTGAAGACCGAACCAGTCTGCACAAACCACAGTTCTGCCTGACCGGTGCGGGCTGGACGATCAACTCGACGGAAATAGAAAGCATTCGCATCGAGAAGCCATCGCCCTACGATCTGAAAGTCATCAAGCTGACGGTCTCTGGCCAGTTCACGCAGGAAGGTCGTCAGATCAATGCTGGCGGCGTTTATATTTATTGGTACGTGGCGGACGGATTGTTGAGCGCGGACCCGACGGGGTCTGATCGCATGTGGTCTATCGCACGCGGGCTCATCACCGAGGGCGTGCTGCAACGCTGGGCTTACGTGACCTTCTTTGAAGCGTGCGAACCCGGCCATGAGGCGGAAACTTACGAGCAACTCAAGAAACTGATTGCCGCCGCCGTTCCAGAATTTCAACTCACTCACGGCGGCAACGATCAACCCGCCATTAAACCCTGAACCTGAGTTAACCCACCGTGCTACGTCGCGACAGACAGATGCGGATGCAGATCCATCAATTGATGGACGCGTGCATCTTTGCCGTCAGCTTCTGGCTCGCCTACGAATTCCGCACGTCGGACATCATTCAAGAAATAGTTGGCTGGCCGAAGTTTCAACCGCCGTTCGAAGTGTTCTTCTGGCATTATCTGGTGTTGATCCCGGTGTCGCCGCTCGCCTTGGAAACACAGGGCTTTTATGATCGCCCGCTTATCTCCGCGCGACGCCACGCGCTGATTTCGCTATTCAAAGGCTGCCTGTTCATCTCGGTCGGTCTGACCATTTCGCTGTTTTTTTCCAAGCTGAACATCGCCCGCTTTATCCCCATCGCGTTTGGGGTCATTGCGTTTAGCCTCGTCTATCTGAAGGAGGAACTCATGTTGCTCGCCGCGAAGAGTAAAATGGTTCAAAGCCAGAACCGTCGCCGGTTTCTGCTCATCGGCACGCCGGAGGAAACGGCTCGTATGAAGCATGAAGTCCGGGCGCGTCCCGAATCCGGTGTGGAGATTTTTGCCGAACTCGATCTAAACAACACCCAGCTTCATAACTTGGTCAACTTGTTGCATGACCATTCCATCAACGGCGTCATCCTCAGCACGCGCCATACGAACTTCGACCGCGCCGAGGCCGTGGTAAATGCCTGCGAGATCGAAGGCGTGGAAGCGTGGCTCGTTGCTGACTTTTTCAAGACGCACATCTCCAGCACCACGCTGGATGATTTCTACGGTCGCCCCGTCCTCGTGTTCCGCTCTGCGCCAGAAACCTCGTGGCAAGGCATCCTCAAGCAGATGATGGATTTCACGGGCACGCTGGCAGGATTGATCTTGGTGTCTCCGGTCATGATTGGCGTCGCCATCATCATCAAACTCACCTCACGCGGTCCGATGTTTTTCAAGCAGATGCGTTCCGGGTTGAACGGCGCTCCGTTCACCATCTACAAATTCCGCACGATGGTCACAAACGCCGAGCAGTTGAAACACGAACTTGCCGCGATGAACGAGATGACCGGCCCTGTGTTCAAGATCACGAGCGATCCGCGCGTCACGCCCATAGGCAAATGGCTTCGCAAGTTCAGCCTCGATGAGTTGCCGCAGTTGTTCAATATCCTCAGAGGCGAGATGAGCATCGTCGGGCCGCGTCCATTGCCTGTGGATGAAACCAAACGCATCAACGACGCCGCGCATCGCCGCCGTCTCAGCGTCAAACCCGGCCTCACCTGTCTCTGGCAAGTCAGCGGTCGCAGCGAGATCAAGGAGTTCAAGGACTGGGTGCGGCTCGATCTCGAATACATTGATAACTGGTCGCTCTGGCTCGACATCAAAATAATTCTACGCACATTTCCAGTCGTGCTATGGGGCGCAGGCGCAAAGTGAAGCAACGGCGAGTAGTTAATAATCTTTTTCAAAACCATGATAAAATCCAAACAACCCGTCTCAGTCGTCACCGGTGCCGCAGGTTTTCTCGGTTCACACCTCACCGACCTCCTGCTCTCTCGCGGTCATAAAGTCATCGGCATGGATAACTTTGTCACCGGCAGCGTGGACAACATCAACCATCTCGGCGGCAATAAAAATTTTAGATTCGTCGAGCAAGATGTGACAGAGTTCATTTTTCTCGAAGGCCCCGTGAATTACGTGTGGCATTTCGCCTCGCCCGCCAGCCCGATTGATTATCTCAAGATTCCGATCCAGACGATGAAGGTCGGCTCGCTCGGCACGCACAAGGCACTGGGTCTGGCGAAATTCAAGAAAGCCCGCTTCCTCGTCGCGTCCACGTCCGAGATTTACGGCGATCCTCTCGTCCATCCGCAAACCGAAGATTACTGGGGCAACGTCAGCACCATCGGCCCGCGCGGTTGCTACGATGAAGCCAAGCGTTTCGCCGAAGCCCTCACCATGGCCTATCATCGCGAACACAAAGTCGCGACCCGCATCGTCCGCATCTTCAACACATACGGCCCGCGCATGAGGCTCAACGATGGCCGCGTCGTCCCTGCTTTCGTCAGTCAGGCACTCACGAACAAGCCCATCACCGTCTTCGGCAAAGGCACACAGACACGCGCGTTTTGTTACGTGTCCGATCTGATCGAGGGCATCTATCGCCTGATGATGAGCGAGCATCATTTGCCCGTGAACATCGGCAACCCGCGCGAGATGACAATGCTGGAATTCGCCGATGCCATCATCAAGGCTACCAAGTCCAAGAGCAAAATTGTTTTCAAACCACTGCCGCAGGACGATCCCAAGCAGCGCAAGCCCGACATCACGAAGGCGAAAACCCTTCTGAAGTGGGAGCCGCAGGTGAACCTTACCGACGGCATGAAGAAAACCATCGCCTACTTCCGCACGAAGGTGTGAACGTTTCTGGTAGTTGCATAATCTGAGAGCGTCGCTTTGCGCTGTTGAAGTCGTTCCCGCGCTCAGATAGCATTTCAGTGTTATGACACTGACTGAAAAACTGCTCGCTCGCGCCTCCGGAAAACCTTCCGTTCAGGCCGGAGACAATGTTTGGGTGAAAGCCGATGTGCTGATGACGCACGATGTGTGCGGGCCGGGGACAATCGGCGTGTTCAAACGCGAGTTCGGCAAGACTGCGAAAGTCTGGGACAAGAATCGCGTCGTTATCATCCCCGATCACTACATCTTCACCGCTGACTCCAAGTCGAATCGCAACGTGGACATCCTCCGCGAGTTCGTGAAGGAACAGGGGCTGCCCTATTTCTACGACGTGATTGATGACCCGGACGGCTCGTGGCATTTCGATGCGAGCAAAGGAATGTTGAAGCGCCAGTACGGTTCGCAATACGCGGGCGTCTGTCACACCGCGCTCCCGGCCAAGGGTCACACGCGACCCGGCGAAGTTCTCTTCGGCACGGACTCGCACACCTGCATGGCGGGGGCATTCAATCAATTCGCCACCGGCATCGGCAACACCGACGCGGGTTTCGTGATGGGCACGGGAAAGTTGCTCCTCAAGGTTCCTGAGACGATGCACTTCCGGCTCGAAGGCAAAATGATGCCGGGCGTGATGGCCAAGGACATCATCCTGCATTGCATCGGCGAGATCGGGTTCGACGGTGCGACATATCGCGCCATGCAGTTCGACGGCCCCGGCGTGGCGTCGCTTTCGATGGACGACCGCATGACGGTTGCGAACATGGCCATCGAAGCAGGTGGCAAGAACGCCATGTTCCCGTTCGACTCGCGCACAGCGGAATACGTTGACGCTCGCGTAAAGCTGAATGGAACAAACGCGCGTTACGAACCCGTGGAGTTGGATGCGAACCAGAAGTTCATTTACGAACTGACAGTGGACTTGTCCAAGCTAGAACCGACGGTCGCATGTCATCCTGATCCCGGCCAGCGCAAGAAAGCCAAGGACATGACTGACGTGAAGTTGGATCGTGCCTACGTCGGCTCCTGCACCGGTGGGAAGACGAGTGACTTCGTGGAGTTCGCGCGCGTGTTGCGCGGCAAGAAAGTTGTCATTGATACCTTCGGCGTGCCCGCAACTCCGGACATCGTTCACGATTTGCAAAGCACGCGTTGGGGCAACCAGACCATCTGGCAAATCCTCTTGGACGCGGGCGTGCAGATGACGGAGAACGCTGGTTGTGCCGCGTGCCTCGGAGGTCCGGTGGACACGTTTGGACGCATCAACAAATCCGGCATCAAGTGCATCAGCGCCACGAACCGCAACTTCCCCGGTCGCATGGGCGACAAGGAATCTCAGGTGTTTCTCGCATCGCCAATGACCGTGGCCGCGAGCGCGATCACGGGGCATGTCACAGATCCGCGCGAATACTTGAGCTAAGAATGGATGATGGGTGAAAATTTCAGCCATCATAATTGCTGCGGAGATGCCGAGAGAATTCTAAGGAGGTTCTTTCAAAACTTTGTAGGCGACGAGGTAACGAGTCGTCCCGATGCAGCACTCATACGTCGTGCCCTACAGTTTTGAATGAGCCTCTACTTTGAGATTTTTTAAGGTCGGTTTAAGAACTATCCCGAACCTGAGTTGGATTTCTGAACTCACAAACCAGTTTTTCAGTAGCGGGGCTTCCCAGCCCG
>JAYUAV010000544.1:0-6662 GCA_043741175.1 Verrucomicrobiota bacterium | reverse complement strand
TTCGATGGCGACGAGATTCACCGGGCCGAGGTCATCAAGCTTCTTCTGCAATTCTTCCACCTGCTGCGCGACCGCTGCCCAATCCGTGCCCGCACCGCTCTCGGCCATCTGTTCGGGCGTGAGCGTCTCCACCTTGGCCGGACCTTCGTCCGCGTAGGTGATGGTGATGCACTCGCTGCGCACGTCGTCGAGATTCAGATGATACTTCTGCTGGATGCGCTCACGGAGATTTTGCGCGGACATGTTTTTCTGCGCCAGTTCCACTTCAATCCTGCTGCGCGATTCCTGCAAGTGCGTCAACCGCCGCCGCTGCTCGCGCAACGACTCGTCCCGCGTCTGCACGTCCGCTTCCTGCGTCTGCTTGCGTGAAAACAACTCCGCCGCCTGCGCGTTCACCTGCTCGCGGTCGTACGCGAGGTGCGAAATTTTGCTCTGCGAATCAGCAATCTCCGATTCCGCCTGCGCCTTGCGCGCGATGAACGATGAAATCTCGCTCTTGCGCTGCTCGATGATCTGACCGAGTTCGCGCACGCGCTGTTCGAGCGACTGCACCTGCTGCCGGAATGACGCCGACATCTGCTCCTCCGTCGCGAGCGATACTTTGCTCTCGGTCAACGTCGCCGTCGCGGTGTCGCGTTGCTGACGCGCGGATTCGAGTCCGGTCGTGAGCGTGACAACAGTTTCCTGCGCCGCGTGTTCTTTGGTCGCGAGAATCGTGGCGCGCTCGACGAGTTGGGTGCGCTTGTCGTTGCCTTCCTTTTCCTGCGCCGCGAGGCTCGTCACCTCATAGACGACCGTTTCAATCTTCTGATGCAGCAAGCGATTGGAATTCTGCAACGCATTGAACTCACCTTCGCGCGTGGCGATGGCGACTTCCTGATGGCGCAATTCCGTCTGCGCCTCCTGCAAGCTCGCCTGCAATTCCGTCTGCTCGCTCAACAGCGCGCCGCGTTTGCGGCTCGCTTCGGCCACTTTTTCCAGCAACTCCGCGACGCCCGCCTGCAAGTCCGTGATCTGATTCTTACGGCCGAGAATCGAAGACGGCGCCTTGCTGTTGCTGTTCCCGTTGAGATAACCACCCGTGTAAATGCCGTGGCGATTCAACAAGTCACCGCCGAGCGTGACAAAGTCGCAACCCGCGTGACCGTTTTGAATCTGCTTCGTCGCCGTCGTGAGATTCGCCGCTATGAACGTCCGCCCGAGCAGCGACTTCAACAATTGTTCCACCGAGGCATCCGTCCGCACCACGCTCAACGCGTGAACGATCTCACCTTCGCCTAGAATTTTTTCTGACAACGCCCCGGTTGCCGGAGACATTTCTCCGTTGAACGCGAGCTGACTATCATCGGTGTGTTTGAGGGACAACGCCGCC
This sequence comes from Verrucomicrobiota bacterium, assembly GCA_043741175.1. Classification (GTDB taxonomy): domain Bacteria; phylum Verrucomicrobiota; class Verrucomicrobiia; order Limisphaerales; family JADLHS01; genus JADLHS01. The sequence continues at coordinate 5,290 of JAYUAV010000544.1, read as the reverse complement.
ACGCTCGCGCGACCCGCCTTGCTGTTCGCGAGATCGGACAGAATCTGCTGCGCGGCCTCGGGCTGCTCGGTGAGCACGAGCTGGAGGTTGTGGCCGAGCGCGTTTTCAATCGCGATGACATACTGATCCGGCACGCGGATGCAATCCGCGAGCGAACCGATGACCGACTGCGATTTGCGCAACGCCGCCAGCGCACCCGCGCTGAAACCTTCGTGCGAACCCTGAAGCTGTTCGAGCACGTTGAGGCGCGAACGCTTCTCCGCCTGCTGTTGCAATAGCTTGTCCTGCTCCGCGCCCGATTGATGCAACTCCGTCTGCAATTCCTTCAAGCGCGCCTGCCGCTGCTCCACCGAGCCGCGCTTGGTCGCGACGCTCAGTTTGTCCGTCTCCACGTTCGCCACAAACATCGCGAGGCGTGTTTCGAGTCCGGCGCGCTCTTCTTCCAACTGGATTTTCTCTGAGGAAAGTTTTTCGAGACGCACGACGTTGCCCTGCTTCTGCAAATCGAGAGCGTTGATCTCGTTGCGGACGCGGGTCAAATCCTGCGCGGCAGCGAACGCATCCGACTGCGCGTGGCGCAATTGATCCTGCCCACCACGAATCTCGTTCTCGATCTGTTGCAACGCGGCCTGACGCGTCTTCAACGCTTCGCGATGCGTGGCGAGCGTGGCTTCAGATGCGGCCATGCGCTCCTTCACAGACGCGAGTTCGTTCGAAGCAAAACCGCGACGCTCCTCCGCTTCGGTGATGTCCGCCGTGGCCTTGGTGTTCTGCGACGCAAATTCCGCGAGACGTTCCTCGTTGAACTGAACGCGGCTCTCGTGGCGATCAATCTCGCTCTTGAGTTCGAGGCCGCGCTGTTGCGCGATGCCGATTTCGTGTTCAAGTTCGGAGAGCCGCCCGCGCAACTCCATGATCTCGTCTTCGCAGCGCAACACCGCAGCGGATTCCGTTTCGATGTCGCTGCGAAGATTATCCACCGCCATTTGACGATCACGAATCTCGCCGAGCAACACGTCGAGTTGATGCCGCGCGAGTTGTGTGTCGAGATGTTGCAACTCGGACTGAATCTGCTTGAAGCGTTTCGCCTTGCCCGCCTGACGTTGCAGCGAACCAATCTGCCGCTTCACTTCGCGGATGAGATCGGCCACGCGCAACAGATTTTGCTCCGTGGCTTCCAGTTTGCGGAGCGACTCGCGCTTCTGCGACTTGAATTTCGTGATGCCGGCGGCTTCCTCGAAAATTGCGCGGCGATCTTCCGGCTTGCTGGAAAGAATCTGCGTGATGTTGCCCTGGGCCATGATCGAGTAACTCGTCTTGCCCATGCCCGTGCCCATGAACAGTTGCTGCACGTCCTTCAACCGGCACGGCGTGCGGTTGATGAAGTATTCGCTGCCGCCATCACGGAAGACGCGCCGCGTGAGCGTGACTTCATTGTAAGAAAGCTCGATGCCCGCCGCGCGCAATTGTTCCTGATCCACGTCGCCGATGGTGAGCGAAACTTCCGCCATGCCGACCGGCTTGCGTCCATCCGTGCCGCTGAAGATCACGTCCGCCATTTCGCCGCCGCGCAAGGCTTTGGCCGATTGCTCGCCAAGCACCCAACGGATGGCGTCCGAGACATTGGACTTGCCGCAACCATTCGGGCCGACAATCGCGGTGACACCGGGCTGAAAATTCAACGAGGTTTTGTCCGCGAAAGACTTGAAACCCAGAACTGTGAGATTCTTGAGATACATAATGTATGTGAGTTGTACGAAACCAAACTGGTTGTGACCTGTAAAGCGAAAACCACACGATATTGTGGCTACGCCCGCCGACCGCACAACTAATTGGTGAGGAACCGAGATTAGACGTTGTGCGGCTTGGCTGTTACTTCTCTATTTTTCCAACGATTTACCGACGAGAACTGTTTTACACCTGTGTCTCGAAGGGCGCAATAGTTTTGTTGAAAAATTCTCAACTCGGTCTGCGGATGCTGTTATCGTCGCAGGACACGAGCAGATCGAGTCACATGAAAGTAAATCCGAATCGCGAAGTTCCAGCCAACGCGCCTCACTCTACCGAAGCGAAACCGTCCGCACGTTCCGAAGCTGCCACCCAACCTGACTTCACCGCCACCCACACTCTCTCAGCTACTCGCGGCCACTCCCGATGTCCGCGCGGATGAAGTTGCCCGCGCCAAGGCACTCATCGCCGATCCGAATTATCCCGATGACAAAACCATCCGCGCCGCAGCTCGACAGATGGTTGATACGATGCAAGGCCACCCGATTCAAAATCCTAAACCGAATCTTCCCAAAGGAAATTAATCACGGGATTAAAAGTCTGTCGCCTGCATCCAACTTGGAACGCCCTCGTGAAATTCTTTCTGTCGTCGCCCTCGTCCTCACACTCGATTTTTAAGGAGGGTGGATTCTAGGCCAAGCGCGAGGGTAATCATCTCCGGGGTCTGAAGCTCCACTCCGTACCCATAATTGGCGATAACTGTCGCGGCGTTTCATGCTAATTTATGGTGTTCAATGATTCGCCAACGCCTCATCAAACCCTGCGCCCCTGCTCTGTTCGCACGCGGGATGTTTCTCGTCGCGTTGATCCAATTCCTTCTGCTTGCCCCGACAACTTCCCAAGCTCACGGCCCGTTTGATAATTCCATTCGCGCCACACTTCACTCAGACAAGCTGGAAGTCTCCATCGTAATCGGAGGCGAAGCCGCTGTCGAAATCCTGAACCGTGCGTCGCCGAAGAATCCCATTTCGCTCGGCGGCATGGGACTCAAGACGCTTCCTAACGAACTCGCTCCGCATTTCATCGAGATCAAATCCGGCGCGACTACGCTTGTCGCCAATCAATTCACTGTGGTGGGCGATGGACTCGAATACACGTTCACCGCCACGCTTCCAAATCCCAGTGACAACACGCTCACGTATCGCGCGCCTTACTTTGAAGCCCTAGAACAGATGAAGCTCGGCACATTAGTTTTGAGCGACGACGCTGGAAGACAAATCGGTTCGGGTCTTTTCACAAAAACAAACACCACTGTGAAGTTGACGCTGGCGCGACCAACGCCAGTTGCCATCACCACGTCAGCGGTTGCCGCGCAGCAACACGCGACCACAGCCACACCCACAGACGTTGCAACAGAGACGCCCGCCCCGACCGGGCGTTCATCATTCAGCCTCATACTGATGATCGGGTTTCCTCTGCTTGGCGGCGTCTGGTTGGTGCAACGACTGCTCTCGAAACCAGCACAGCAGAGATGAAAGTGAAACGGACAAACTTGCCACTCGTTAATTTTGTGATGACTAGAAATTTGAAAACGATCCTGACTCTCGCGCTCGGCGCACTGTTGCTCGCCGCGTCCCCTGCCCTCGCCCAACGTCAGATGGAAAATCTCGGGCGCGGTGTCGTGGTGTTACACTCCGCCACCTCGCAGGCGTATATGAGCTGGCGGTTGTTCGCCACGGATCCGAGCGATGTGGGCTTCAACGTCTATCGCTCCGCCAACGGCGCGGCGGGCGTGAAACTCAACACTTCCGTCATCACCAACACCACCGACTATCTCGACACGACGGCGAACTTCACCATCACGAACGCGTGGTATGTCCGCCCCGTCATCAATGGCGTGGAGCAAGCCCCCAGCGCGACGTACGGCCTCATCGCCAATTCTCCCGTGCGCCAATACATTGCGCTCCCGCTAGTCGTGCCCGGCCCGGTGCCGCCCTATGACGTGAAGTTTTGTTGGTTCGGCGATTTCGATGGCGACGGCGAATATGATTATCTCGTGGATCGTATGTCCACGACGGGCGGCCAGAATCAATATCTTCAAGCCTACAAACGCGACGGCACTTTTCTGTGGCAGATGGACATGGGCTTTAACAGCACGAACACCTCGAACACCTACGAGCCAGACGCCGCCGCCATCAGCGTTGGCGACAAAGACAACGTGACCGTCTATGACCTCGACGGCGACGGCAAAGCCGAAGTCATCGTCCGCACCGCCAACGGAACAATCTTCGCCGACAGTTCGCAGATCGTGACCAACAACAACGTCGTTCAATTCCTCTCCATCCTCGACGGCATGACTGGCGTGGAGAAAGCGCGCGCCACGATTCCAAATCTTTATTACGCAGACGGCCCGCTGAATTGTCACATGGGCGTGATCTACTGGGACGGCATTCATCCCAGCCTGTTGATGGACGGCGAAAACCGCGTGGGCAGTGCCAACTTCCAACGCCAGTCCGTGACGTGGGATTATCGTAACGGCCAGTTGACCCAACGCTGGATTCGCGGTGATGTGCCGGGTGAAAATCAATCTGAAGGACATCAACTCCGCATCGCTGACGTGAACCACGACGGCAAAGATGACCTCGTGCAGATCGGCTCCGTCGTCACCGACAACGTCACCAACGGCGTGCTGCTTTATGACACGGAGTTGGTTCACGGCGACCGCTATCACATCACGGACATTGATCCCGACCGCCCAGGCTTGGAGATGTATTCGATCCAACAAAACAACGCCACGCTGCTCGCGACGGCGTTGCAGGATTTGGGCAGTGGTGAACTCTACAAGAAATGGTACTCCGGCACGCTCACCGACGTGGGGCGCGGCATCACGCTCGACATGAATCCGAACTATCGCGGTCTGGAAATGTATTCCACCCAACCCGGCACCTACGACGCCAAAGGTACTCAAATCTGGCCCGGAAACCTCTGGGCACCGGAAGCCATCTGGTGGGATGCGGACGTGTTGCGCGAGTTCGAAGACGGCGCGGGGAGCGGCGCGCTCAATCCAGTCATCAATAAATACAACCTGATCACCCATACGAATGACCGCATCTTCTCGATTTACAACGACGATGGCGCCTTTTCCACACACCAAGCCTACGGTGGGCGGGCAGCATTGTGGGGCGATCTCTTTGGTGACTGGCGCGAGGAAATTGTCCTCGTTGGAAGCGACTACGCCCACCTTCGCATCTACACCACGAAGATCGCCGCCACGAACCGCATCTATTGCCTCATGCAGAATCCGCAGTATCGCGTGCAAAACACGTACAAGGGTTATTACCAGGCGAGCTATGTGGATTATTATCTCGGCAACGACATGCCCGCAGTTCCCATCCCGCCCGTGTCCAACGCGCAACTCGTCTGGCGCGGCAATGCCGGAAACGTCTGGGACGAAAACTCCACCGCCAGTTGGTTCACAAACAATCTCTGGGTATCCAACAACACCGCCGTCACCTACACGCCCGGCGACACTGTGCTGTTTGATCTCACCGGCTCAAACAAC